>JBIKWL010000317.1:0-2654 GCA_044356335.1 Candidatus Sericytochromatia bacterium | reverse complement strand
ACGAAAGCTGGGATTTTGGCACGGGTGCGGGTTTTTATCTCAACGCCACCCAAGAACCCTGGAACCGCCATTATCGCATGTACGACTATGTGCTCGATGAATTGCCCACCTTGATCCAGTCTGAGTTTTTAACCAGCGGCAAAGCCGCGATCGCTGGGCACTCAATGGGTGGCCATGGCGCGCTGGTACTGGCTTTACGCAATCCCGAACGCTATACCTCGGTTTCGGCCTTTGCGCCGATTGCCGCACCCACACAATGCCCCTGGGGACAAAAAGCATTTGGCAATTACCTCGGCGAGGACCAAAGCACCTGGGAAGATTACGACGCCCATTTGCTCATTCAAAAAGCCCAAATTCATGTTCCAATGCGCATTGACCAGGGCAGCGCCGACAATTTCCTCAAAGAACAGCTCAAACCTGAACTTTTGCTTGAAGCTGCCCAAGCTGTGGATTACAAGCTGGAGTTTCAAACCCGTGAAGGCTATGACCACAGTTATTTCTTTATAAGCAGCTTTATCGGCGAGCACCTGGCCTGGCACGCGGACTATCTCAAGGGGTAGACCCCTACAATATCTCGCAGAAAGGCCTGTAGAGACAGATCTGCGCTTTGGTTTCTTGTCCCCCTTCAACCCTCACTCCCTAAACCAAACCCAGAATCAAACACCTCATGTCTATTCCCAACTCCATGTTAAGATAAGAAAAAAAGACAGGGTAACCCCGTGAGTGTCATGACCCCACTTTCGCTGGCTGAAGAACACCGATTAATCCGCCAATCGGGTGGTTGGGCCCGACTTGATGATTGGCAAGTACTGCAGGTCAGCGGTCCCGATGCCGCCAGCTATTTGCAGACCCAATTGACCAGTGATGTGCAGGCTTTAAAACCAGGGCAGGTCCAGCGCAGTGCCTTAACCGACCGCAAAGGTCATTTGCAGGCTGAATTTTGGCTCTACCGCACAGCCGATCAGGTAGTGATTCTGATCGAATCATGCCAGGCCGAGCGCCTCTACGCCCATTTAGAGGGCTTTCACTTTGTCGAAGATCTCAGCCTGAATGCTGACAAAGATCTCTCGCTGTTTTTGCTGGCCGGACCTGCCTCCCGGCTTTGGTTGGCCCGCTGGCAATTCGAACTCAAGGCCCCTTTGGCCCAGGTCCAAAGTCTCTCACAGGGCGGTTGGCTCTTTCAGGCGGCACTCACTGGGGATCTGGGGTATGTCTTGGCTCTGCCCGCGGGCCCAGCCGAAAACCTGCACAACAGGCTCTTAGAAGCATCTGCAGAGCAAAAGCTGATTCATATCATGCCCGAACTCTGGAACAGCCTCACACTTGAAGCGGGAATTCCGCGCTTTGGCTCTGAACTCAATACCAACACACTTTTGCCGGAAACGGGCCTGGAGCATGTCGCCGTGAGTTATGACAAGGGCTGTTATCTCGGCCAAGAGGTGATTGCCCGCATCAAAACCTATGGCGTGATACCCCGCGCCTTGATTGGCTTGGTTTTGGGGGATTTGGCAGAAGGCCTTCCATTGCCTGCCCCTGGCACTGAGATTCATCTCAAGGGTAAAAAAGCGGGATTTATCACCCGGACAGGATTTTCACCGGGGCTCCAGAAAAATGTGGCAATGCTCTATCTCAGCAAACAATGGCGCATTCCTGGTCAGGAAATCGCTTGGGAATCAGAGGGGGTGTCTTATCAGGGCGTGGTCACTCCTCTGCCCTTTGTGCCCTTGCCCAGTGCAAGTGATTGGGCCCGCAATAAGTTGGAAATGGCGCTTGAAATCTTTGCAGGTACCCAGGAGAGCCTTGCCTTGCCCCTGCTCGAAGAGGCTCTGCTGCTTGATCCGAGCCTGATTGATGCCTATGAGTCGTATGGCGTGATTCTCTCGCGCCTGGGGCGGCATTCCGAGGCGATCTCTGTGATGGAGCAATTGCTGCAAGTTGCCCCAGAAGCGCCGATGGCCCATACCAACCTCTCGCGCTTTCACATGCTTTTGGGCGATCGCGACAAAGCCGAGATGCACATGGCTGAAGCCACCCGCATCAATATGGCAAATCAAATCAAATCTCAGTCTGTCTTGCAGGCTCAAGCCCAGGCCCAGGCCCAACAGGCAGCGGCCCGCGCTGAAATGATGGCGATGTTTCGCGAGGTGCTTGAAACCGAAGACCCCGACGATCTGGTCGCCAATTATGGGCTGGGCAAATCTCTGGTCGATCAAGGGACTTATGCAGAGGCCCTGCCTTATCTGGTCAAAGCGACCCAAATTGAGCCGCTGTATTCTGTGGCCTGGCTGCAATTGGGCAAGACCTATGAAGGTCTCTCGCGCTGGGACGAAGCCCGCGCGACTTACCAGCAAGGGGCAGTGGCTGCCAGCCAAAAAGGCGATTTAATGCCTTTAAAAGAGATGGAGCAGCGATTGGCTGCTCTGCCCCAAAAATGACCCACTTTCCTGTAAATCAGAGCAATGATATAAAAGCAGGAAAAATGGGGCGCATGAAAAAACTTTTGGGGATTTTGGCCACAGGCCTGACAACGGGTTTGACGTTGAGTCTGCCTTTTCGTGCCCAAGCTGGAGAAATTGCAGCAGATTTGGCTGTTCTGCGCAAAAGCCTGCCCCCACTGAGTTTAAAAGGCAGTTTTTATTCCCCAGCGTATTTGC
>JBIKWL010000176.1:0-9520 GCA_044356335.1 Candidatus Sericytochromatia bacterium | reverse complement strand
CCCATCGCTGAAGATTTTAAGCGGCGTTTGCTCAGGCAGTTGCAAACCTTTAAAATGGGGGATCCCCATTTGGATCACAAAGTTCAATTGGGGCCGCTCAGTCACCCACAGGCCTTAAATCTGTTCTTGGCCCATCTCAATTGGGGCAAATCCGATGGGGGACATTTGCTCTCTGGCAAAGGCCGCCTCAGCCGCGAGAGCAAACCTGACAATTTTGTGGGCGACCCCGATGCGGGCTATTATGTCTGGCCCGCGATTTGGGACCAGCTTAAACCGGGCATGAAACTGGCTAGAAACCCAGTTTGGGGGCCGTCGTTGAGCCTGTTTACAGTGGCTGATCACAGCGCAGCGGCGGCCTTGGGTTTGGAGTTGGGATTGGAATTGGGTTCTGATCCTGCTGAAAAGGCGTTTTAAGCGGCAGATTCAGTGGTTTTGGGTTTGAGTTGATGCAAGATGATCGCATTGCCTTCGGAGTCCAGGGCAATGCTCATGCGGCAGACGGGGGAATGAATCATCTCGGCCTGAAATTGCACATCTTTGGCTTTGAGTTCGGCCACCAAGGCATCGAGATCATCGACTTCGACGGCTACACTGCCCCCGGCTGTGGCGCTGGGCTGGAGCTCTTCGCTGCGATAAAGCGCGATACAGCCGCCACCGGGTAAGTCGTATTCGGTCCACATGCCATCGGGGGAGTGGCTGCCGCGTTTAAAACCGAGGGTCTCTTCGTAGAATTTGCGGGCGCGATCGCTGTCTTTGATGGGGTAAAGGCTGAAGGCCACTTTTTGAATTCTGTTTTCGGTCATCGGGGGATAGCTCCTTTGGGGTTGGAAAGGGTTGGGTGGAAACATCAGAATACAGATATGTTATTTTAACATACAAGTGTATTCAGATGGCGTTGAATTTTTTCAAGGGGAAAGGGCTCCCTTCGACACCGATCAGGGAGCGACCGGGAAAACACCCACTGGCCACTTCTTCAAGATGCGTTGGCAAGGATATTGCGTGCTGAGCGAAGTCGAGGGACAGGTGCTTGCGCCAAACTGAGTCGGAATCACTCTTCCCGTTTCAACTCAGCGCTGCCAATCCCCGTCAGACCGTCGGCCGCAAGGTACTGGGAATGTCTTGGGCAAACATATCTTCATACGCGTCGGCCACACCTGCACTGTGGGCCCGCCGCTCGGCCAGATCGGCCCCATTGTAGCGGCCCATCATGCCGTTGGCACCCAGCACAATGGCATCACCGTTGCGGTTTTCTTGGGCACGGTCCATCGAGATGCGGGCATAAAAAGCCGAGCCCCAAATATTGTCGCTGATGTCGTAGCGGTTTTCTTCGCTGGCTCCGAGGCGTTGGAAAATCGCCTGCACATTGGGGCGTTCAACCACAGCACGGATTTCGGGGTCGGAATAGTGCTGGCGCTCGCTATTGGAACGGGGATAACTTGCCGCGTAGGTCGGGTCGTAGCTCAAACGGCGCATTTCTTGAATCGCTACACCCGTTAATTGGCCCAGACCTTTGGCCCCGCTGTGACTTTCGGCGCGGGGGTCAAAACCCCCACTTTCGTGGGCAATGATCGACAACATGACTTTGGGATCGATGCCAAAGGCCCGGCTGGCAGCTTCTACCTCTTTGGCGATTTCACGGGCCTGGGTCGCATTGGCTTTGTTACTGGGATAGGCCATAATTTCGTTATACAATCCCTGGGCCACGGGGTTCAAGCGTGGCACGTTTTGAAAGGAGGTGGCGTTGGGACTGGCGGGGTGGCTGGCTGGGGTTCGGGGAGGGGTGGGTTGAGGCCGTGTTTGTGGCCGTTCTGGCTGAGGAGTTACTTTATCTTTGACATATTCGTATCCGGCTCTTGCAGGGGGGCCCAGGACGGGTCCCAAAACAGCACGGAAAGGATCAAATTGCATTTTATTCTTTACCCCAAAAATGTGGTGTTGCTTTTTTGTATTTTACCCATCTGACAGGGGTCTTAAACAATGGGCCCATTCCGCTGGGCCCATCATTGCAAGACGCTTGAAGTTTGCCGTGGCAGGCAAAGATTAGATCAGGGCTTTGATTTGGCTCACCAAGCGCTGATCCAAAGGCGCAATATCTGGGAAAAAGCGGGCCACAATTTGACCTTCGGCATTGAGCAGAAATTTTTCAAAATTCCATTTGATCTCGTGGGCTTCGCCACTGATCAGATTGTGTTGGCGCAGGCGCCCTTCAAACTCCCCATCGGCGTTATGTATCGCATCCGGATGGCCCTCGGTTAAAGCGGTATACAAAGGATGCTGACCAGGGCCTTTGACCACGATCTTTTGGTTGACGGGAAAACTCACGCCATAATTCAGCGAGCAAAAGCTCTGAATTTCTTCGTCTGTGCCGGGTTCTTGGCCGAGAAATTCATTGGCGGGAAAGCCCAAAATTTCGAGCCCTTGGTCATGGTATTTTTCATAAAGGGCTTGAAGACCCTCGTATTGCGGGGTTAAACCACATTTAGATGCCACATTGACAATTAAATAGGCTTTGGCCTTAAAGGACTGCAGGGTTTTGTCTTCGCCATTTTTGGCTTTAAAGGGAATCTGGTTTAAAGGCAGGCTCATAAAATTCAGGCGCTCCAATTTTGAATAGGTTCGGATCTTTGCATCACCTATACATTCTGCCACAGAATGCTTTATCTGCAGGGGTTGCGTAGAAGAACCTGATCAGGATTTGGTATAGTAAGATCTGCAAACAGGAGGCCGCTCGACATGAACAACAAACGCGCTTTTACTCTGCTCTGTCTGGGGCTGACCCTGGCGGGGGGGCTCAGTGCCTTGCCTGTTTCTGCTGCCCAAGGTCGCAACCAAGCTCACAACAAGGCGCGCTACCAAGTTTCTAATTTTAATGAATTGGTTCGGGCCTTGGGCCCCAATCGCGAAATCCGACTCAGCCCCGGAATTTACCAATTAGAGCCCGGTTTTAAACCCAGCCCTTATGTCAAATGGCGTTCACCAGACAACCACACGCTGGTGGTTCAAAACGTCAAAAATCTCAGGATTACGGGCAGTGGCCGTGAGCAGACCAAATTGGTCAGTGCCAGTTGTGCCGGCGAAATTCTCGACTTTGAATCTTCAACAGCCGTACATTTACAGGGTGTGGGCTTTGGCCGGCGCCTGCCTGGAAAAACCCAGGAGTTGGACTGCAGCCCCGATCTGCGCGAGCAGATTGAAGCCGCAGCCATGCCCGCATTTAAGCCCGACCCCGCCAAAATTGACAATTGGCAGCGGGTGGCCCATGCGATTGCCAATCACAAATCCGAAGGGTTGCAATTGCCCGATTATACCCAGGCCCTCTATCCCCAATTGCTGGAACAGGTCAAAGCCCAAACCTCCCCGATTCAGCCTGAACAAGACCCCATCCGCCAGCGCAGCCATTCCCTGCGTCCGCGCTTGGGGGAAAACTACCAGCTCAGTGGCAAGCTGATTTTGAACCAAAACCGCCAACCGGCCCAGGCCGCTGCGATGATTTTTGACCGCGACCAGAATTTGCTCGCGGTGATGGATGCCCAGGCCCAAGTGATTCTGGCCGTGGAAGGCCGCAACAATACCCGTCAGAGTTGGGTACATACCCCTGAATGGCTGATGCAACATGCGATGGTGCTCAACTCCAATGCGCCTGCGCCCAATGGGGTTTATGCCTTTGGCACGATGATCCGCGACAATCCCCAGGCCAGCTTTAGTTTTGGCAGTTTTCGGATTGTGCTCGAAGGGGGGAAATTGACCGAGCGGGAAATTCTCTTCCATTCACGGGATCACAAACTCAACCAAGAAATCCCCTGGGCCCAAGATCTCAATGACGAAAATATCCGCACCCTGGGTTGTTTTCTCTTTCAGGATCCCGATCTCAATCTCTTGGCGCAATTGCTGCTCGATGCCAATCGGCCTGTGGCCTTGGTGGTTCAAGGTGGCTATGCCAAAAATATTAGCTCCCCAGCGCTTTAACTTCAAAGCTTGAATTGACGCCTGCCTTGCAGAGTTGTATGGTAGGTGTAAATTCAGTACCGGAGGCAGTCATGAGCGAACAAAACCTGACTTCTGTTTTAAAAGAGGAGCGGGTCTTTGCACCGCCACAGCCCTTTTCTTTGCAGGCGGGCATTGGCTCGATGGAACAATACCAGGCCCTTTGCGACGAAGCCAAACAAGACCCCGAGGCTTTTTGGGCCCGCCAAGCGGGAGAATTGCTGGATTGGATCCAGCCCTGGGACACGGTCTTGGATTGGCAAGCCCCTTTTGCCAAATGGTTTGAAGGCGGCAAGCTCAATCTTTCGGCCAATTGTCTCGACCGCCATCTCGCCAGCTGGCGGCGCAACAAAGCAGCCCTGATCTGGGAGGGTGAGCCGGGGGATAGCCGCACGCTGACTTACCAGCAATTGCATTACGAGGTCTGCCGGTTTACCAATGTGCTGAAAAAGTTGGGGGTGGTCAAAGGCGATCGTGTCGCGATCTACATGCCCATGATTCCTGAATTGGCGATTGCCATGTTGGCCTGTGCCCGCATGGGGGCTGTTCACAATATTGTCTTTGGCGGTTTCAGTGCTGAGTCGTTGCGCGATCGCATTGAAGATGCCCAAGCCAAAATGGTCGTAACTGCAGATGGTGGCTGGCGTCGCGGCCAGATTGTGCCACTCAAAGACTGGGTGGATCAGGCCATCGACGGTCTCAATTGTGTGCAGCAGGTCGTGATGGTCAAACGCACAGGGCAACAGGTGGCTTTTCATCCCGGTCGCGACCATTGGTGGCACGATATTATTGACTGTGTCGACGCCAACGCGGTCCCCGAGCCGCTTGACAGTGAACACCCGCTGTTTATTCTCTATACCAGTGGTACCACAGGCAAACCCAAAGGGGTGGTCCATTCCACTGCCGGTTATTTGCTCGGTGCGACCTATACCAGCAAATTGGTTTTTGACCTCAAAGACACAGATACCTATTGGTGTACGGCAGATATTGGTTGGATTACCGGCCACAGCTATGTGGTTTATGGTCTGCTCTCGAATGGGGCCACAACCCTGATGTACGAGGGAGCACCCAATTTCCCCGAAGCAGACCGCTTTTGGAAGATTATCGACAAACACCGGGTCTCGATTTTTTACACGGCCCCAACGGCCATTCGGGCCTTTATTAAATGGGGTGAAAAATGGCCGCTGCGCCATGATTTGTCCTCGTTGCGCCTGTTGGGAACGGTCGGTGAACCCATCAACCCCGAAGCCTGGATCTGGTACCATTCGGTGATTGGTAAAAACCGCTGCCCGATAGTGGATACCTGGTGGCAAACCGAAACCGGTGCGATGATGATTGCGCCTTTGCCAGGTGCCACACCGCTAAAACCGGGCACCGCGACCTTGCCCCTGCCTGGCATCTTTCCCGAGGTGGTGGACCGCGAGGGCAACCCCGTGGGGGCCAACGAAGGCGGCTATTTGGTGATCACCCACCCCTGGCCATCGATGTTGCGCACTGTTTATGGCGACCCTGAGCGCTATGTCCAAAATTATTGGACCCGCTATCCGGGCCTGTATTTTACCGGCGATGGGGCCCGGCGCGATGCGGATGGCTATTTCTGGATCATGGGCCGCGTGGATGATGTCTTGAATGTCTCCGGGCACCGCCTCGGTACCATGGAAGTCGAAAGTGCCCTGGTCAGCCACGAAGCAGTGGCTGAGGCCGCAGTGGTGGGAAAACCCGACGAAATCCGGGGTGAGTCCGTTGTGGCTTTTGTGACCTTGGAGTCGAGTTATACCGCCTCAGAAGAACTCAAAGACACCCTGCGTCAGCATGTGGTCAAAGAGATTGGTGCCATTGCTCGGCCCGAAGACCTGATCTTTACCGATGCCCTGCCCAAAACCCGCAGTGGCAAAATTATGCGCCGCTTGCTGCGCGATATTGCCGCGGGTAAACAGGCCACAGGAGATACCTCCACCCTCGAAGACGCCTCGATTTTGGACAAATTGCGCGACGCTTGATTTGTCCAAAATAGTGGGCCAAATAGTGGGTCAAGATGCAAAATACCCCCGCTTGAATCTCAAGCGGGGGTAAAGAGCAGGGG
This sequence comes from Candidatus Sericytochromatia bacterium, assembly GCA_044356335.1. Taxonomy (GTDB): domain Bacteria; phylum Cyanobacteriota; class Sericytochromatia; order UBA7694; family UBA7694. The sequence continues at coordinate 3,453 of JBIKWL010000176.1, read as the reverse complement.
AGCTAGGATTTGAACCTAGGAATGGCGGAATCAAAATCCGCTGCCTTACCACTTGGCGACACCCCTTTAAAAGGCCATGCGATTGAACTTACTTATCCAATGCACTCTTTATTTTACCACAGCTCAGCCTGTCGACAAGATGATAGCTTCTGTTTTTCTGTTAGAATACAGGTCTTAATTTCCGTACAGAGGCCAACCATGCAAGAAAATCTTCCCATCAACGATTACCTGATGAGCCCGATTTCATCGGCCAATGCCTTTAGCCCCGAAGAATGCCAACAATTGATCGCTTGGCCCTCTCCCAACCAAAAATACGGCGAGACCCTCAAACCGGGCAGTGAGACAGACACCGTCAAGGATCTCAGCATTCGCCATACCCTGTCTAAATACATTTACCCCAAGGCCGACAGTGCCTGGATCTTTGAGCGAATCCGAGATTTTGTGCTGCAAATGAACCAGCAGTATTACAAATTTCAATTGGACGGCTTTCCCAGTGTGCAGATCCTGGAATACCCTGTGAATGGTTTTTACCGCCAGCACATCGACCTCAGCCGGGGGCCACTCTCGCGGCGCAAATTGAGCGTGATTGTCTCACTTTCTCCAGCCGGCGCTTACAGTGGGGGCGAGTTACAAAATATGGAAGGGCAGGATTTGCCTATGGCCCAAGGCACGATGGTCATTTTTCCGTCGTATCTGGCTCACCAGGTCACGCCCGTGACCCAGGGATCGCGCCACAGCTTGGTGACCTGGATTTTGGGCACGCCTTTTCAATAAGGGCTACTTCAATAGGGGCTATTGCAGCGACTCCGCCAGTTTGCGCAGGGTCATCCACTGCATCAGACCAAAGAAGAGCGTGCTGCACCCCAGTACCGCTGCCCAAGAGATCAAGGGGGCGGTATCGGCATAACCGACAAAGCTGTAGCGAAACAAATTAACCGTGTGATGAATCGGGTTAAACTGGCTGATCAGATTCCAGGGGGCGGGTAATTGACCCACCGGATAAAAAACACCCGCCAGAAAGATCATCGGCTGCATCACAAAGGTCGTGACAAAGGTAAGAGCCTCAAAGCCCCGTGCCCAAATGCCAAAGGTCACGCCCAACATGCCGTATTGCAGGCCTGTGATCAGGACAATCGCCAAAAGGCTAAGCGGGTGAGCGATGGTCATACCCGGAATAAACCAAGCCGTCAGGGCCAGGGCCAAGCTCAGGGTAAACAGGCCGCGGGTCAGGGCTGCAAGTGAATAGGCAATGCCAATTTGCCAGGGTCGCAGGGGGGTGATTTGCAAATCCAGAATCGAGCCGAGGTTTTTGGCAATGATCAAGGCAAAGCCCGGATTGGAAAAACCTGAATTGACCATGATCATGGCCAGCAGGCCTGTGTATATAAAGGCCAAAAAGGAAATGCCGCCAATGCTTTTGGCACTCACCACGACCCCAAAGACGGTCAGGTAGAGCACCATTGAGACAATTGGGCTAAAGACCGTATCGAGCATTAATTTGCGAAAGCGTTTGACTTCACGGGCATACAACGCCCACATAAAGGTCATGGGGTGGGACCTCCTGCTGTGAGTTGCAAGAAGACCTTCTCAAGTGAGGCGGCTTCGTTGCGGAAAGATTTGAGATTGTCGCCATAAAAATCGAGCAGGCTGCGCATATCTTGGACGAGATCCCGAAAAGGCAACTCAAACTCCACACCTACCCGGCGCACACCCGCGAGATGTTCGACTTCACTTTGGTAGAGTTCGAAGCTGATTATATTTTGGGAGAATTCCTGTTGAATCTCTTTGACCTTGCCCTCTTTGATCACCTTGCCTTTGTTGATCACGGTCATCGACTCACAGAGCTGCTCGGCCTCTTCGAGATAATGGGTGGTGAAAATCACGGTGGTGCCTTGGGCATTGAGTTGCCGCACCAACTCCCAGATCCGTTGGCGCAGTGAGACATCGACCCCAGCGGTGGGTTCGTCGAGGATCAAGAGACGGGGTTTGTGAATCAGGGCTTTGGCAATCATCAGGCGGCGTTTCATACCCCCTGAGAGCGAGCGGGCCTTGTCGTATTGTTTGTCGGCAAGACCCAGCGATTCGAGCAGTTCGGGAATGCGTTTGCGCCGCTCGGCCTGGGGCACGCCATACATGCCACTGAAATAATAGAGCACCTCTTCGACCGTAAATGCCGGTTCGACAATGATCTCTTGGGGCACAATGCCCAACAATTGTTTGGCCTGATCGGTTTGACTGAGCACGTCTTTGTCAAAAATGCGAATGCTGCCGGTCTCAGGATCGGGTTTGATCGCTCCGCAGATCATGCTGATCAGGGTGGATTTGCCTGCGCCATTGGGGCCCAGCAGGCCATAGATCTGGCCTTCGGGAATATGCAGGGAGAGATTGTCCACCGCTTTGAGGGGGGGGCGAGGGGGGCTTTTGTAAGTTTTGCTGGCGTTTTCAACTGTGAGTGCGTACATAGTGACTCTAGGTTACACACTTTTCGCTCGCAGGGACAGGACTTGCTCGCTGAGTAAATCTGAAAATTCAGCCAAGCTCGCTGGATTTTCAAACAGAATGGCATTTTTGGCCAGAATCGCTGCTTGCAATTCAGAACGCCAGCTTTTGTCATGGGCCAATTTAAGGGCCAATCGGGCACAGTCTTGGGCATTGTCTGCCACGGGGGCACTGGCAATGCCCATGTATTGGTAAGCACCTTGGGCCACCCGACCGCGAAAAAAGGGGGATGCCCAACTTACCAGCGGGATGCCCAGACCCAGACAGGTAAAGACGGTATTGCCGCCCCCCACAGGCCAAGAATCCAAGACCACGTCCACCTGTTCGAGCAAATGTAAAAAGCGTTCTTTGCTAAACCAGGGAGCCAGTTTGATCCGCTCGGCGGCATTGATGGGAGCCCCTCCATTGGCAGCGAGAACTGCTTGCAAGCGCTGATGTAAAACTTGGCAAATGCCGTCCTGACGGTGTTGCAAAATCCAGATTTCAGCCAGGGGATCTTCTGCCAAAATGTTGCCCAACACGGTATCAAAGCCGGGGTGAAACTTAAATGGCGTCATCGGACAAAGATAGACATGGCGGTCTTCGGGCAGGCCCAATTCGGGCCTGCTCAACAGCGGATCTGAACGCTGGGGTTTAACGGGCATTACGGGCAGGGTCTGTAGCCGTTTCAGGGGTTCGCTGTAGTGGTTCTCAGCGCCAGGCGGTTCCATGCAGTCGGGGGTCAGATACGCGTCGAGGCTCTGAAAACCAGTGGTGTGCATAATGCCCGGAAGCACCCATTGCAGAGGGGCCAAGCGGTATTGGGCCAGCATCCACGTAAAGGGATCCGAACCCAGGTCTGTATACACCAAGGCCTCGGGGGCGAGGGCTTGGATGTGGGCCAGCATGACTTCCAAAGGGCCCTCCACGCTGACAAAATGAGCCACAGAGTCTGCCAATTGACGGCTGCGGGCA
>JBIKWL010000316.1:0-2670 GCA_044356335.1 Candidatus Sericytochromatia bacterium | reverse complement strand
GGCCCCATTTGATTCTTAAAACGGCTTGACATCAAGTTCAACAATTGCGGTTTGCTCTGCAACAGGGTGGTCGCTGAGCTCTGTTTGGTTGCTGCGCTGGCACTTTGGTTTTGGCTGCTCCAATCCAATAATTCCTGACTGTTAATGGTCCGTGCCAATTGGGTTTGTTGCTCTGAACTCAGGGCCAATAATTGGCTGACGGTACTTTGGATATCAGCGGTTCCGGTACTTGATGTCTGTGCCACTTGGCTAAGAGCCTGCAAAGCCGCTGTACTACAAGCACTCAGGGGTAGGGTGGTGAGCAATGCCAAGGTCATGATTTGGGTTTTCAAACGCATAAACAGATACCTCAATTTTTTTTAGCTGGGAGAGTGATGTCTCTCATTCTCTTTGCTTACCTCAACCATAAACCGGGCCTGTAAAACCAGTTTGCTGGGGATGTAAAAGTTTGTGGGCATTGTGAACGGATTGTAAAACGCGCCAATAAAAAACCCCCGGTAAAAACCGGGGGTTTTATTTTTTCTAAATACGTGGTCATTCACCCATGGCCTCACCGATCCCTCTTCCCACAACTGGAAAATGAGCAATCAGGGCCTGATTCAAGGGTTGGGTCATGCGAGGCATGCGCAAGCGGCGGTTTTCCAAGGCCGTTTCAACCAATGAAAACATTTTCGTCAGCGCTTCTTGCTCTTGAAGCGAAATATCTGAACCGGCCCTGCGGCTTATCAGACTGGCTTTTAACGCATCCATTTCATCAGAGCGCAGACGCCGCAATTGCGAGGCAAAACGCTGCAATGCCAATTTGGATACCAAAGGATGCTGGTTTTTCAAATCTGCCAAGGTTTCAGCCACTAAGCTTTCAGCCAATGACAGCTGAACAACAGGTTGTTGATTATCTATATTCATGGATCATATCCCTCTTTACTCTACAAAGTTAACCATCCGTTAACCGATATCTCTAATATAGTCTGCTTTGTATTCAAATTGAAGCAGAATCACAAACTTAAAACAGATTGTTAATCGTATTTTAATAATGCTCCTTCCATAAACCACAAGACTGTTTTGAGACCATTTGGTTCCAAACAAAAAGCCCGGCAAAGCCGGGCGGAAGGTAAATAGAGAGAGCGGAAACTTTTTCGAAAATGCGATGGCTACTGTGCTTGTTTCAGCACTTGAAGCTGATCCAGTTTATTGGGCATCACATCAAAGTGACGGGGCATGGGGAAGGGTTTGGGCATGGGGTTTTCATCCATGGGGAAAGGCATGGGACGGGGGTAGGGGCGGGGCTGGGGGATCAGACGATTTTCGGAGGCAGCATCAGCCAGATTGTACATTTTTTGCAAGACATTGCGATCACTTTGAGAGGCATCGGGGCTGGACATTTTGGTGACAATCGCGTCTTTTACATCATCAAGCTCGCCGGGGGTCATTCCACGCAATTTGGAAGCGAAACGCTGCATGGCCAGGTTAGAAACCAACGGGTGATCATTGCGGACATCGCTCAGAGTATCTTCTACAAGTGCTTTGGCATCATTTTGAAAGAAATCTGTAATTGAAACGCTGGGTTTGCCAGGAATTGGGCGAATACATTTTTCGTCAATGAAACATTTGGAGGTAGCTTTAAAATCATTTTCAAACTCTTTGGGGGCTGCTACTGCGGGCTTGCCAGGATTGGCTTTGTGAATCTCAGCACTTGCACGATTGGAAGAGATCGCCGCAGGAGTTTGAATTTGCATTTTAATTTCCCTCTTTAAATTGTTTGTTAACCATGATTTAACTATAGACGCTCATTCTCTGATTCTGGCGCACTCAAACAAAGGCAGAAAATAATTTTAATCATTACTAAATGGAACTTAATACTACATCAGATTGTATTAAATCCTGAATAAATCAGGCAATCTAAGTCCCCCCTCAAAAAAGCGGATTGTGCTAAAATCAGGGCATGAAAACCTCCAAATATGCCTTTGACTCAATCAATCACAGTGATCAAAGCTTGGAAGACGCTCAAAAATCCCGCAGCATTGCCATTCGATGGTTGATGGTTTCGGGCTTATTGACCATCTTTCTCTGGCAAATTCCCTTTGGCAATTATCTGTTGTACCCCTTTACAATTCTGGCCACGTGGTTTCATGAAATGGGGCACGGCATGACCGCTTTATTACTGGGTGGGCAATTCCACTCTTTGCAGATCTATGCCAATGGTTCAGGGGTGGCCTTTCACTCCGGCGGCAATTTACTTACCCGTCCTTTGGTCGCGGCAGGGGGACTCATGGGCCCGCCCATTGCGGGTGCTTTTTTTATCCTGGCTGGGAGTAAATTAAACCTGTCTCGCTGGGTTTTGGCGGGACTGGGCACAGCCTTGCTGCTCTCAACCTTGATTTGGGTCCGCTCTCCTTTTGGTTGGGCCATGCTGCCCTTGATCGGCTTGCTCTTGTTGGTGACAGCCAATAAAGGCAGCGCCGGTTTGCAACAAATGACTGTGCAATTTTTGGGCGTTCAGGCTTGTTTGGGGACTTTTCGCCAATTGGACTATTTGTTTATGAATCAGATCAACATGAACGGCCGGATCATGTATTCTGATACGGGCCAAATGGCCCAAAGTCTCTTATTGCCCTATTGGATATGGGGGAGTTTGATCGCAGTTTTCTCCTTTGTCTTGCTCTTTGGCAG
>JBIKWL010000315.1:0-2673 GCA_044356335.1 Candidatus Sericytochromatia bacterium | reverse complement strand
CACCTCCCTGGATGAGCTGCACTATCAGATTCAAACAGTGATGGGCTGGGGCAATGAACACCTCTATCAATTTATTATCAACGACCGCATGTACGGCGATGGAGAATTGGGCACCAGCTCGCAGCGTGCCGACTCCAGTGAAGTGACCCTGGGCAGCCTGATCAAGCGCCCCAAAACAACCTTTATCTATGAATATGATTTGGGCGATGGCTGGGAACATGAAGTGGTAGTCGAAAAAATCCGACCCCGCTCCCAATTTGATGTCGCACATATTCCCCACTGCCTCGAAGGTGAGCAGGCCTGTCCGCTTGAAGATTGTGGCGGCATTTTTGGCTATTATGACATTCTCGATGCGCTCAAAGACCCTGCCCATCCCCAACATGCGGAAATGGTCGAAGCCTGGGGCGAACTCGGTACGGATCTGGACCCCGAAATTTTTGAACTCAAATGGGTCAACGACAGTCTTCGCCAAATGATGCCTTAATGCCGCTTGAAAGCCTTTTGCGCTTGTGAGATGATAAAGGTAATCTGGGCCGAGAAATTTTAACAATACTTTAAGTAAATTAATATTTCTTTAAGAAAGATTTAATTATTGTAGGCGATATTCAGATTAGGTGCCCTCTGTGTGTTCATCGCACATTTTTAAAAAGGGTGCCACACAATGAGAAAGGAAATTTGCCGCAAATGCAAGTAGGGAATAACCAAGCCGGTTTGGTCGGGAAAACACAGCCCGCCCCCAAAACAGAAGCCCCTCAAAAACAGACCACTCTTGATAAAGGGGTGGATTGGGTCAAAGAAAAAACCCAAAAAGGCACTCTTGTGGGTGACCACTATATTGCCGCTGGTGCTGGCACTCTCGTTGGCGGAACCGCAGCTGTTGCGGGGATTGCCAAAATCGCCGACAATGTGCCCGCCGTTGAAAAAGCCCTGGACTTTGTCTTTAATAAAAATGGCAGACTCTTGGCTGGCAGTATCAGCCTGGGTGCATCAGCCGTACTCGCAGAAGATGCAGTACAGAGTTTTAAAGAGGGCAGCACTGTCAAAGCCCTGGCCGAAACCGGGGGTGCTGCTGTGGCAGGTCTCGGTGGCGTGGAATTGGTGGGACGCCAATTTAATATTCCTGTGGCCAACAAAGCCCTGAGCAAAACCCTTGATTTTATGGGTGACAATGCCCAAGCCCTGATCGGAACAGGGGCTGCCGCTGGCGGTGCTGCGGCGATTAAAAAAGGCGTAGAAGAAATTGCAGATGGCAACACCGGCAAAGGCGCCGCTTATGCCGCAGGTGGGGCTGTTGCTCTGCTTGGTGGTGGTGAGTTGATTGGTCGTCAGTTTAATGTACCCGTACTCAAAGAAGCCCTGACCGGCCCAGCCAAAGCCCTGTTTACTTCCAAAGGTGGCATGGGTGTCGCTGGTGGAGCCGTAGCGCTGACAGGCACTGGAGCCGTTGTCGATGGCGCTCGCCGTCTGACCACTGGCAAAGGTGTTGTTAACGATGCGATCGGCATGTTGGAAATGACTGCCGGTGTGACAGCGGCTGCAGGTGGTACAACCTTGGTGGGTATGGCCACGGGTTCAGAAAAACTGACCCAGGCCTTGCCTGAAACCGCCCATTTCATTGGAGCAACGGCCGCTCTGGGTACCGCTGTGGCCCTGGGTAAATACACGGCAAGCAGCATGCAAAAAGATGGCTTAACCTATCTGAATGCCGCCACTGGCGCAGGGGCCGCTTTGGCGGGTCTGGGCGGGGTTGAACTCGTCGCAGATAAACTCGGCGTATCCGTGCTCGACAAAGCTTTCACCAAAGGCTGGAAACCCGTACTGGGTGCCGGTCTGGCCGTGGCCAGTTTTAAACTCGGCGCAGGCGCTGTGGCCGAGGCCAAAGATGGAAATATGCTCAATGCCGCTGGTCAAGCCGGTCTTGGCTTTATGACCGCCGCAGGCAGCGCAGCCGTCTTGGGTGACGCCCTGAATATCCCCGTCTTGGATACCTTTGGCTCCAAAACCCTGGAATTCATTGGCGACAAAATGGCCAAACCGGTATTTGAATTTGCAGTCAAAAATCCTGCTTTGACGCTGGGCGCCTTGGCTGTAGCGGGCGGTGCCGGTGCATACGCCTATTACAACAATAAAGGCGAAAAAGAAGCGGCCCAAGCCGCTGAAAAACCCGCCAAATAAAAGGCTTACCTGTTCCTTTCTCACACTTGCTCCCGCCTAGTTGGCGGGAGCCTTGTGTATGAGAAACCCTTTCATTTTATTTCCCCTCTCTAACAATCTCTGCTTTTATGGCTCAACTCAACAGAATTTTTGACTATGTCTGCCCCCCCAATTTACGCAACACCCAGTTGGCACAAGAAATCTGCTCCTCCCGACTTTACAGTAGTGATTCCCTGTTACAATCACGCTGATACTTTGCCTGAGACGGTGCAAAGTGTTGTGGCTCAGCGAGGTACCGATTGGGAACTGGTGATTGTCAACGATGGCAGTACAGATCAGTCTGAAGCTGTTGCTCAATCTCTGCTCCAGACCCATTCTGACTTGCCTATCGCCCTGATCTCACAAACGCAGTCAGGGCATCCGGCCCACGCCCGCAATGCAGGCATCGCCCACGCCCGAGCTGAATGGGTACTTTGCCTGGATGCCGATGATCAGATCAATAATACATTTTTGGCTTCA
>JBIKWL010000061.1:0-32299 GCA_044356335.1 Candidatus Sericytochromatia bacterium | reverse complement strand
CCTCAGTGGCAGCCGCCCGCAAGCTCAATTGGAGCAATGTCAGCTCCAAGGTTCAGGTTTCTTTGGTGCGGGGACTCTCGCGCCTCTTGCCAGAGAAAGTCTTCAGCCAGGTGCTGTCGAAGTCCTCGTCGGTGGGCCCCAAGGGATCTGCCGTGCCCAAACGTACAGCCGCCATGTACGGCATGATTGGCTCACTGCCGAACCGGGGCGATGTACGCGAAATGGTCCTCGACTTTATGGAGCAGACCTACAAAGTTGAGAGCCCAGAATCAAAAATGTCCAAAAATACCAAAGACAGCAAAACCAAGAAAAGCAAAAAAGAGACCCCAGAAAAACAACCATGAAAATTTACCACAACCCCCGCTGCAGCAAAAGCCGTGAAACCCTGGCCCTGTTAACTGAGCGAGGCCAAAAACCTGAAGTGATTGAATACCTCAAAACCCCACCCAGCGTCGCAGAACTCGACCAGATTTGCCAATGGTTAAACCTTGAGCCGACAGCCCTGATCCGCAGCAAAGAAGACCAATTTAAGGCTTTGGGGCTCTCGCTCAAAGATCAGCGCTCCCGCCAAGAATGGCTTGAATTGCTGGTGGACAACCCCGCTTTGCTCGAAAGGCCGATTGTGGTCAAAGACGGAAAGGCCGCTCTGGGCCGGCCCCCCGAAAATGTATTGGCCCTGCTCGCTTAGCGGGTCAGCGTCCCACGCGAAACGAACCTCTAGATGCCAAAGAACAGGATATTGATCCCGCCATTGAGACCATGAACCATTGAGGTGCCGTTGTCGAGGCTGTTGCTCAGACGCAAATCGCTGGGCAAGAAAAAGCCCCGGTAGCCAAGGTAGACACTGGCCAAATTAAAAATCGGCAAATTCCAAGCCGCTCCCAGCCCAAATTCAGGCAGGGTCATATTTTTGGTATTGATCGGCGTGGCCCCACTGCCCTGGTCTATGCTGCCGCCAAACAAGGTGGATGCGCCGACATAGCCATAACCCGAAAAGCCAAGGGGAAGGCCGACTTTAAGTTTGGCCCCGTAATTCATACCCATCAGCTGAGAATTGGTAGGAGTTGCAGTCAATGAGCCTGTAGAGGTAAACATGTGGCGATAGCCCGCGTAGGGCGTGACTGTCGTGGTGATCTTGCCAATACCCAGATCCAAGCCCAGCAATTGAATATTATAGCCGGCATTGAGCTGCAGATCGACGAGGGTGTCCCATTTGATACTGGCTATCGCCTGTGAGAGCAGATCAGACCCGCCACCGCCTGTTGAAACGGCCAAAGGTGGCACAAACGAAGAAAGGTCAGGAGTAAAACCCAAAGCGCCTGAGAGGTTTAAATTAAAAGGCAGATCATAATCCCCACGAAAATCAAAATAGGGAGCGATTCGCTGGGTTTTATCGGAGTAAGTCATCGTGACAGCTTCGGCCTGAGGAACGGGTGCCAATGCGGCCATGGCAGCAATAGACGCGCAAGCCAGGGTCAAGCTCAGTTTTGGGTTTAGATTTCTTTTTTTCATGATTTGCCTCACCTGTGTTTTCTGTCTGTATTTCTGTCAATCATTCTGTGTTTAGTCGGGCCAAGGCCGGGGCCTCAAAGCGAATGAGGCAAGTATAACATACCCGTTTGGACGATCAATCAGCCGTTTCGGACTGGGTAAATTTATAGCCTACACCACGAATAGAGTGAAAATGACGGGGGTGGGTGGGGTCTTTTTCAAAGAGCTTGCGCAGGCGCATCACAAAATTGTCCACCGTGCGCAAACTGCTGCCATCATGAATATCCCACACCCGCTCCAACATTTCCTCACGTGAGAGCACCAGGCCATCGTTCTCAGCAAAGACCTTGATCAATTTGAGTTCCAAGGGCGTGAGCTTGATCGGTTCCCCTGCCATACTGACCTCAAAACGTTCGAAGTCGATCACAATATCCCGAAACTGCAAACGGGTCAATTGGGTCTGGAGTTGGTGCCATTGCTGGCGTCGCAAAAGCACCTGAATTCGGGTCAGCAATTCTTCGAGGTTAAAGGGTTTGGTTAAATAATCATCGGCCCCCAGACGCAGGCCTTTGATCTTGTCTTGTTCAAAATTGCGCGCCGTGAGAATCAAGACAGGGGTGTAGTTTTTTTGACGGCGCAGGGCGTGACAGAGGTCAAAGCCGCTTAAATGGGGCAACATCAAGTCGAGAATAATCAAATCATAGGCCTGTTTTTGGTCAAAGAGCCAGATTTTGGCGACCTGCCCATCTCCAGCATGACTGACCTGATAGCCTTCCAATTCGAGGTTGAATTTGAGTCCATTGGCGATATGGGCATCGTCTTCAACCAACAATATCTGTGTCACCTCAGTGCTCCTCAGGGCTGTGTCAAACCATTTTCCCTACAGCTTAACAGATTCTCTTGCCGCAAAAAGCAGAAAAGCCCGGCGAACCGGGCTTTTGAGCAATAAGCTGAGGCGGATTATTTGATCAGGGCTTCAATTTGGCTGCGCACATCTGCGGGAACCTGGTTCCAAGTACCCATGGTCTCGTGATGAGATTTGAGGCGCACAAAAGGCGTCTCACGGTCTTTGAAGCGGCCATCAAAGGAAGTGGCGATCTCTTTAAGCAGGCGCGTTGTTTCGGGCTCACCCATAGCAGAGACATTCGAAAGCGAGATCAAAACCAAAGTGGCTTTGTTATCGTCGATCCCAGCCATAAATTCTTTGGTGGGGAAACTGGGCTGGGCCATTAATTGAGCCACTTCGAGGTCGGAGACCCCTGAATTGCCCATGATCCGACCCAATTCTGAGGCCATGCCATTGTTCACCAAGGCTTTGGCCACATCCAGGCGATGGGAAATTTCGGTCGCGCCGACCCACAACTGTTCACTGAGCTGAGCGGTCTCTTGCGTATTGACGACCGAACCATAGCCAAAATAGCTTTTTTGAGCCAGATTGGCATCGAGTTTTTTCATTAACTCGGCCCGTGCTGTGTTGACATCATTGGCCACAGGCTGCTGACTATCAGCGGAACCGGTTGCGGCTTCAGCGGCATTGGTGGGGGTTGCTGGAGCAGGCCCTGAAGGGGAGGGAGCAGCTGTAGGAAGCTGCGGAGGCTGAGCGGGGGTGTCTTTGTGGGTGGCTTTATTGTAGAGATAATAGCCACCTGCAGCGACCCCAGCGACGACGGCTCCCACAGCCAAAGCTGTGACAGCGCCAGCCACTTTGGGCCCGCCTACTTTGCTTACAATTTTGGCCAGTGCGGGTCCAGCGGGCACTGCTAAGCCCACTTTGCCAATCACACCATTGACACTTTTTGCCACAACTTGTGCCGTGGCATATCCGCCCAAATTGGAGAGGGGAGGAGCGAGAGATTTGGTCACACCAATCAAAACGGCACCGGTCGCAACCGTGGCAACTGTGCCACCAATTAACGCAGCTTTGCCCACACCATTGCCTTTGTTTTCAGCGACAGGCGGCTGGCCGATCACGGCACCTGGGGGCAGGGGCGCGACAGGCTCAACAGGGGGAGCTGTTTGAACAGGCGCGACAGGCACAATGGGCTCTTCCTGCACGGGAGCAGGGGTTGCCGGAACAGGATCGGGTGCTGGCTCAGGCAATTCACTGGGGGGTTTGAGCACCGGGGGTTCGGCTGCAACAGGCGGAGCAACCGGGACGTCTTGAACGGGTGCTGGCGGGGGCGGAGCAGGTTGTGCGGGTACGGGCACCGGTTCTTCTTGGACAGGCGGGGGAGTGGGATCGACGGGAGAGGGAATGGCCGTCGGGGGTGCGGGTGGGGCCACCTCCACTTTTTGAGGAATGGTCAGCACTTGACCAGGGTAGATCAGGTCCGGATTTTTGATCTGGTCTTTGTTGAGCGCAAAGAGCAGCGGCCATTTTTTACTGTCACCAAGTTTGACCCCGGCAATGTCCCAGAGGGTGTCGCCCCGCTTGACCTTGTATGTGTCAAGCTTGACTTGCTCACCCGTTGAAAGCGATTCTGCCCGTTGGACCGCGGGCGCTGCTGCTACCGGTGCGGCAGGTTGGGGCCTGACCGTTTCGGTTATCAGCGGAGCGCTGGCGACTTGGGCGGAATTGGGATTAAGATTTTGCATCTGAATAGTCTCCCGCGTGTCGTTGTAATCTTATGTTATCTATAGAGCAAAATTATTAAACATTGCTTATTTTTATATTAAGTGTGCTTAACAATTGCTACTGGGGGTATTTCCGTTGAATCAACTCCAAACCCGCTTCAAAAATCTCATTGAACAATTCGTTTTGGCCTTGCCCTGTGCGCTGAGATAAATGAAGCAAATCCTTGCGCAGATCCTTTTGGAGTTTGAGACTGGGTGACTTGAGGTACTTTTTGCGTTTGCGGCCAGAGGCCTCCTCTTCCTGCTCTTTTTCTTCGATTCGAATGGCGTCAAAAATCGTGGGCAAAGCACCGAGTTCAAAGCGCTCCAAAATACGCAATTGCATTGCCTCGTCATATTTACACAAACCCAACAATTGATGGGTGGAATTGGCCAATTCACGGCTGGGCATGGCTTTGATCCGCTCCCGAACGGAATCACTCAATTGTTCGGCAATGGCCCGCAAATTAAAAAAGGTGCGCCGAGAAATATCCAAGGTCTTAAAAATAACCGTGGTTTTGTGGCGTTCTTGACCGTATTTAAGCGCGTCAAAATAATGCTTAAACTGTTCTGCTTTTTCGAGAATACTCAAATCCGAACGAAAGAGCGTTTCGGTGGTTTCGAGTTGTTGGGTTTGGCGAAAATCCGCCTCGTTTAAGATGCGGACAGGAATACGGCTGAAATTGGCTGGGTCTTGCACCGCCAGACGTTGGAAAGCCAAAAGCCGATGATAACCGGCCAGCAATACATGTTCATGGTTGACGGCAATCGGGCTGATCAGTCCATTTTCTTGAATGCTGCTGATCAACTGGGAGAGTTTTTGTTCGTCGGCGGCTTTGGCTTCGGGAATCTGAATTTCTTCTAGAGATAAAAAATGTTTGTGCAGGGTCTCAATCATAATGATACTCGCTTGCTGATTCAATATTTAAGCGTGGCCAATGAAGGTCTGTCTTATTCTAGCAAAAGCAAGCCTCAATTTGCTGAGAGATTCCAGCCTCGCCTTTGAGACAAGCCAAGATTTAGCGAATCAGAGAGAGGTTGCCCAATTCAAAATGCCAACAGGGACTGCCTTCAGGGTCGACTTCCACCAATTGGCGGTAATTGTCGAAGGCAATCAGGGTATTGCCATTGGGCAGGCGTTTGCAAAAGCTCGGGTGGGGCAAGGGAATGCTTTCGGTGCCATTGTATTGCCAGAGAATCTGGCGGTTGGGGGCGACCTCGATGACTCTGTCATTGTGGGTATCTGCAATCAAGGTCGCACCCGAAGCCAAACGCACGGCATATTCGGGTGAGGAGAGTTGATTGGGCCCATTGCCCACGCGCCGAGACTGGCCATAAGACCAAATCACCGTGCCATCACGGCTGATCTCTTTGACCATTTGCAGGGCCCAATCGGCAAAGAGAATGGTACCTGTTCCCTGTTCAGCGGCAAAATAGGGACTGACAATTTGAACCAGGTTTTTGAATTCCCAGACCACTTGACCCTGTTTGGAAATTTCGACCAAGCGGCGGTTGCCCTGATCCGCAATCAAGGTATGTCCCCCCAATGTGCGGAAGGCACTGCGGGGTTGGTTGAGCAATCGGTGCTCTTTGCCCCCAATACTCAACAAGACATCTTGGCTGTTGCAAAGCACTTCAAGCACACGTTGATTCCCCGTATCGGTGATCAGCAGCGTATCTTCTTCGGTTTCAGAAATTTGCTGTGGGCGCAGCAATTTCTGCTTGGCATCTCCGCCAAAATGCCAGAGCGCTTTGCCTTTGCGATCCAACAACATGACATAGTGGTGGGTGCGGTCAATGCTATAAAGCGGGTAATGGCTTTCGGTTTCTTTGAGCTGTTTGACCTTGGAACGCTGGGCCCGCAGGGCATCCATTTCTCTGCGCACTTCGAGCAGCCGTTGGAAATTGGCCATCAGACGGGCGTTCAAGGCATCGAGTTGTTTTTGCTGGTTCTCGCTTTTTCTTAAACGCGTGATCAGCTCTTCCATGCTCGGCATTTTGTATTGGTAAAAAGACTGGGTGTATTGCTCTCCGGCCCCCTGCACGTCTTCGGTGATCTGTTCCCGTTGGGCCAAGTGGTCCAAAAGGGATGACCAGATAATTCGGCGTTTATTCGGCAAAAGCTCAACGACCTTTTCCTCATCGATCAGAATCAGGTTTTGTTTCTCGCCTCGGATCACGTGTACGGGCAAGTCCATGCGCATGCTCTCGCCCATTTCCTCACGG
The DNA here is from genome assembly GCA_044356335.1 of Candidatus Sericytochromatia bacterium. Classification (GTDB taxonomy): domain Bacteria; phylum Cyanobacteriota; class Sericytochromatia; order UBA7694; family UBA7694. Next base: position 25,969 of record JBIKWL010000061.1, on the reverse strand, counting down.
AAATAGAAACACTCATTGACCAAATCGCCCTCTTGATCCAATTCCAAGACGCGGTAATTGCCGGCATCTACGATCAAGGTATTCAGATTGCTCAAGCGCTCGGCATAAACTGGACCAAAGAGCCCAATTTCTTCGCCAAAGCTGCGCAGAACCTGGCCATCGACGCGATTCACTTCGAGCACCCGGTTATTGCCGGTGTCTGAAATAAGACATGTTCCAGAAAAGGTCCATTGCAAATGGGAGGGCAGATCCAATTGGCCCTCATCGGCTCCCCCCATCTCGGTCTGGCCATATTGCCAATGCAAATGCCCCTCACGATCCAAGGCCACCACACGGTGATTGCCCTGATCCACCACCAAAAAGAGTTCTTGTTCATCTTGGTAAAACAGACTCACTTTAAACGGTTGCTGCAATTGGCTTTCGGGTGTATTTTGCGGCAACATCCATTTGACTTGCCCGGTCGGGCCTGTCTCAAAGATTTGATTGTTGTCCCGGTCCACAATCAAGAAATTTTTATTGGCGAGTTTGATCCCGTTCCAGGGCACAACACTGCCCAGGGCCTCTCCTTCGAGCACCCAATCGAGGGTGCGGTTCTGATCAAGCAAAACCAAGCGGCGACGAAGGCTGTCCGCCAAAAGAATATGAAACTGGGGCAAATGGGCAAAAGCGGGCAACGAACTGAGTGCTTTTTTCTCAACCCGCTCAGGGCTGTCCAGCTCAAAACCACAGCTCGGGCAATCCCAAGCTTGGTGCAAAAAAGCCTGACAACTGGGGCATTTTTCTGGCGGTGTGCGGTTGGCTTCGGCCTCCCGCAGACGTTGCTCAATTTGCATCAATAGATCGGCCCTGCTCAGCCAAGCGCTCAGATCATAGCGACCGAATAAGGCCGGAATTTGAATGTCTGCGGCATCATGTTCTTGCAAAAATTGGCGAATTTGCTCAGCTTCAGCTTTAACCCGTCCCCAGGCTTCGGCATCGTTTTGAATCACAATTTCGGTCTGTTGGTAAAATTTGTCTGCCAACAAATCCAGAATGACCGGCAAGGCCTGTTCGGGCAGCAAGGTAATGGGTGCCGCCGGCAAAGGCACCAAGGTGGGCACCAAGCCCTGGCCCTGGTCGGGGGCATCGGGGCCATCCATGTCCACGGTTTGCAAACTGGCCAATAAGGTGCGGGTGACTAGCCCTTCTTCGAGCAGCAATTCGATGATGCTCTTTTGGTAAGCACCCAAATTATTGTCATAGGGAAAGGCCAACATAGCTGGGGCTTGAGTCAAATCGCGCAAGGTGTAGCGCTGCAAGGTTTTGCCTTTGTTGGCATCCAAGACGGTGATCAGCGGCAGGGGTTCAGCCCCCTCTTCTTCAAGACAGGTCATCAAAAGCAGGTGTTCTAAATCCGGGGTCTGTGTCAGCAGATCGTAAGCAGCAGATTGCAACCCACTGTATAGATTGCCTTTAAAGGGAATGTCTTTGATCAGCTCATGGGTCTCTAAATCGAACAAGAGCAAACTTTCGGTCGGCTTTAAGGTCAAGATAAACAGCTGTTGACCATCGGGGCTGAGCGCCAAATTGCCCAAGGCATAGCCACTCATGCCAATGTCTATTTTTTCGAGTTTGAGCGAAGGCAATTCCAGGCAATAGAGCATAAATGCCTGGTTGTCCGTGAGATAGACAATGCCATTGGCACCATCAAAAGCCAGATTTAAAGCCCGTTTTAAGCCTTGGGGCCGCACAGACACGGTACCCAGGATTTGCTGGCTTTCGATCGAAAGCACCTGAATTTGTCCAGCTTCGCGGTCGACTATCAATAAATGGGCAGAATCTTCGTCCAGGTAAAGATCATAGGCTGTATCCTGGTAAGCTGCGGGACAGAGACAAAACGAACTGGCAGGCAATTGCTCTGCAGACAGCGGTTGCGGAGGATAAATAAAGGAGCGCTCTTCGGTCACGATCAAGCCGTAGAGCGGGCTGGGCTGCCACTCTAAATGGCCCTTTGCATTGCCATTGGCGGCATCCACCATTGCCAGATTTAAACCTGCATGGGCGGGGGTCACGGCATCTGGCGAGACGGTCGTCTCACTCAGCAATATCTCTTTAAAAAAAGTGCCACTCAGGGCATCTTGAACGATCAGCTTGCGCTGGGCCAAATCCACAGCAAAGAGGGTGCCCGCCAATTTGTTTTGGGCAGCTTCGCGCCGGGCGGCTTGCTCAGCCTGCAGCCGTTCTATTGTCTCGGCATTGACTATCGCTCTCTGCTCCAAAATCTGCAGCAGTTGGGCTTCTTGGTCTTGCAATGGGTTTTCCACAATCGCACATCCACCTTCGCTTAAGCAGGCCATACAGCTCAATCACAGGGCCTACGCTCGCTAACACAGTATCACGGGAATAGCCTGATGACAAGCTGGATTTAGCGGGCTGACACGGTCACCTCCAAACGGGTTAAAATGCAAAGTAATACCCTCTGCAAAAGGATCCGAATAAACGGTCAGTTTATGTCAGAAGTTCTTTATTTTCACGACTCAGTCACACACATTCACTATCTTGAACAGGGAAAAGGCCCCCCCCTGCTTTTATTACATGGTAATGGCGCTGATGCCATGTTGTATTTGCCTCTGATTCAAACCCTGGCCCAGCATTTTCGGGTTGTGGCCCCCGACCTGCCGGGCTTTGGTCGTTCTCCAGCCCGCGAAAGCCGTCAGATGGCACGTTATGTCGCAGAATTGGAGTTGTTTATCAACCGCAAACTGCGCCAACCGTACCTCTTGATGGGGCATTCCATGGGGGGCTATTTGGCCTATCAGCTGATGCTGCGCAAACGCACCATGCCGATTACCCGAGCGGTCTGGATGGAGGCAGGCCTCTTTAAGCTGGACTGGAAACTGGCCTTGGCTCTGCAGCCCTATGGCCTGGCTCACCGCTTTAAAAAACACAACCGCGAACATGTAGAAGCACGTCTGCGTGAATGGTGCTGGAACTACGATCAAAGCGATCGGGATTTTCGCGAAGACTTCATCGCCAGTTATTATAAGTCCAATCGCCATGTGCAGGGCATGTTGATGGCCGGGGCCGCTCAATTGTTGCCCTACCGCTTTGACCAGATCAGCGAGCCTGTCTTGTGTCTGCGCGGCGAAAAAGAGCAATTGCTCTCGCGTCAGACCGATTGGTTTGCACCGCTCTTGCCCCAGGGCCAACGGGTGGTGATCCCCCAAGCGGGGCATTTTTTGTTGGGCGACAATGACACGGCCCTCGAACAGGAAATATTGACCTTTCTTCAGGTATACTGAAGCAGTTTAATTTTATTATTCACAAGGAATCGGAACATGGCCGGGAGCAGTCTTTTAGCCCTGATTGATGATATCGCCACCATCCTCGACGATGTGGCCCTGATGACCAAAGTCGCAGCAAAAAAAACCGCAGGGGTGCTCGGTGACGATTTGGCCCTGAATGCGGAACAGGTCTCAGGGGTGCGCGCTGAGCGGGAAATCCCAGTGGTCTGGGCTGTGGCTGTGGGTTCACTGCGCAACAAAGTCATTTTGGTGCCATTGGCACTGGCGATCAGCGCCCTGGCTCCCTGGGCCGTCACCCCCCTCTTGATGATTGGTGGCGCGTACCTCTGTTACGAAGGCGTCGAAAAACTGGCCCATAAATTCTTGCACAGCCACGCCGAAGACGCTGCCCACGAAGAAGAATTGATCGAAGCGCTCTCTGATCCCGATGTGGATTTGGCCGTGATCGAAAAAGAAAAGATCAAAGGCGCAATTCGCACAGATTTCATTCTCTCAGCTGAAATTGTCACGATCTCACTGGGCACCGTGGCCAAGGCGCCCTTTATGACACAGGTCTTGGTGCTGTCGGGCATTGGTCTGATCATGACCGTGGGCGTTTATGGTTTGGTGGCAGGCATCGTCAAAATGGACGACTTGGGGCTGTATCTGAGCAAAACCACCAAAACCGGCCCCTTGGCACAGCTGCAACGCACAGTGGGCAAAGGCCTGCTCATGGCTGCCCCCGCGTTGATGAAGTTTCTCTCAGTACTCGGCACCGTGGCGATGTTTACCGTCGGTGGCGGCATTTTAACCCATGGCTTTGAAACCGCCCACAAATGGATCCACGATTTTTCGCACGGCACCCACAATATCCCAGGGGTGGGGCACATTCTCGAAGGGGTTTTGCCCACGATTCTTGATGGTTTGGCCGGTGTGCTCGCGGGCATCGTGGTGCTGCTGTTGGTGACTGGGGCTGGAAAAGTATTTAAGCGCAAGCAGCCCGCAGTCGAAGCTGCAAACAAACATTAGCTTGTATTTTAGTCGATCACCCCGATGCCTTCTCATCGACAAAAAGGTTAAGGTTGTGCTAAGGTAAGCATAGGTTGAACGCCATTTGACAGATATAAATGGCTTGACGGGCTTCGTTTGCCCGTCCCGGTATCCCACTGCAATCTTCAGTTTGGCTTTGGCCCTCAGTACTTTCTTTTGGATACCCCAACCCCTATCTCAATTTCAGAAAGTATTCCATGAATTTTAGCGATTTTAAACTCAACCCTGAATTACTCAAGGGCCTGGTAGCCATGGGCTATGCCAGCCCCACCCCGATTCAGGAAAAAACCATTCCCCTGTTGCTGCAAGGCAAAGACGTCATTGGCTGTGCCCAGACGGGCACCGGCAAAACCGCCGCTTTTGCCCTGCCCATTTTGCAAATGCTCACCCCAGGCGGAACCAAACCCCAGGCGTTGATTATCACCCCCACCCGCGAATTGGCCGAACAAATTGATGTCGCGATCAAAGACTACAGCCGCTTTATGCGCATCAAAAGTGCCGCCGTTTATGGCGGTGTCAAATCCGGCCCCCAAGAAATGGCCCTGCGCCGTGGCATTGACATTCTCGTGGCCACCCCCGGTCGCTTGCTTGACCATTTGCGCAATGGCGTGGTCAGCCTCAAAGGCGTGAAGTTTTTGGTGCTCGACGAAGCCGACCGCATGTTGGACATGGGTTTTATGCCAGATATCAAACGGATTGTGGCGCATATCCCCACTGAGCGCCAAACCCTGCTTTACTCTGCCACCATGCCTCCCGAAATGGAGAAATTGGGCCGCAGCTTCAGCCATAATGCAGAATTGATCTTGGCTGGCCCCCGCAACACCACTGCCCGCAGCGTGCGCCAAGTGGTCTACAAAGTCGAAAAAACCGAAAAACTGCGTTTGCTCGTGCATGTTCTCAACCACAGCGACACGGGCTCCACCATTGTCTTTAGCCGCACCCGCCACGGGGCTGAACGCATTGCCAAACAGCTCAGCCGTCAGGGCATCGAAGCCGCCCGGATTCACGCCGACCGCAGCCAGGCCCAGCGTCTGGCCGCCTTGGACAATTTCCGCCATGGCCGCTGCCAAGTCTTGGTCGCCACAGATATCGCGGCACGGGGTTTGGATATCGAAAACGTGACCCACGTGATCAATTATGATACACCCACCCACGCCGAAGACTATGTGCACCGCATAGGTCGCACGGGCCGTGCTGCCGCGACAGGTGACGCTCTGACCTTTACGTCTGTCGAAGAAGACAAATACCTCAAAAGCATCGAAAAGTTGATTGGCAAACCGCTGCCCATCACCCCCAAACCCAGTCCTTTGCCCGAATTGGCAGCGCCATTGCCTGTTAAACTCCCGGTCGGCAGCAAAACAGGTTATTCTCCCGCCAAAGGTGGGTTTATTCCCAGTGCAGCCAATGCTAAAAATCCCAATGGCAATAGCTACAAAGCCAAACGCCCAAGTCATACAGGGCATTCCGCTCGCCCGCTGGCACAAACCAGCTCAGGTGCAGGCAAAAAAACCGGTGGTTATACTCCCGCCCGTGCAGGCCAATACAAGCCCCAGCGCGGTAATTAAGCCAACAAGCCAAGGAAAAGCAAATGGTATAATTTGCTTACTTTGAATTTTTGGAGTTTGCGATGGGATTTTGCCAAATAGCAAAACAGGCAGGGCTCTTGCTCTGCCTGAGTAGCTGTGGTTTTACATCTTATTTACCCACTGAGTCAGAAACGCTTCTCTCCACCAGGCAGATGCAAGCCCTGAGCGCGGGACTGCGTCCGAAGACTTTTACGAATGGCAAAAGTCTATCGATTCGCAGCGAAGGTCAGGTCTTAATTCCCAATGTGCCTTTTGCCAGCCAAGGCGCAGACAATACCTGTGGGCAGGCGGCGATGGCCATGTTGCTCAAATATTGGGGTGCCGATATTTACTATTTGAAGGTGGCCAAAGAAGGCAATCCGCTAAATATCGCGACCAGCCGAGAAAGCATTCTCAATTATTTACACGAAAAAGGGCTCGCAGCAAAAGCCCAAACGGGCGATATTCGTCGCTTGCTGGCTGAGCTACACCAAGCCAGACCCGTGATTGCGCTGTTGGATTATGGGGGGCTGACCCGCCAACATTATGTCGTGTTGGTCGGTTATAATCCAGTGACTGCGGAAATATTGATACACGACAGTCTTTCGGACGGGTATAAACCCATGCCGTTAAAAGACTTTCTCAAAGCCTGGCAAAACAAACCCGTTGTGGATTTGCCAATTTGGGGGGGGCCCCAGTATAAAAATCTGATGTTCTCAGTGCATTTGCCGGAGGAAAAACCTTGAAATCCGCATTGCCCAGCTTACGTCTCTTTGTTGCGGCGACAGGCCTCTCATTGCTGAGTGCCTGTCCGGTCGCCGTTGTCCCATCCGCCTCTCTTTACAAAGAAAATCCCTTGACCTTAGGTTTCCCTTTGACTTTTGAAGCCCAATGGTCACCGGATGGAAAGTCTATCGCCCTGCTGGGCATGCCCGTACAAGCTGAGCGCTACAACACCCCTCAGATCTATTTCATTGATGCCCAGAGTTTGCAACTGAAACAGTCTTGGAAAATCCACAATCCGGCTCAGATCAGCCGGGATTGGAATGCCCCTGCATCATTGAGTTGGTCGCCAGACAGCAGCCGCATCCATTTTTTTCAAAGCGGGGGAAACCCCCGGACCGTCGATCGGCTCTTTTTACACAGCCTCACGCCTGGCTCAAGCCAGATTGAAACCCGCATGTGGAACCTGCCCATAAAGTTTAACAACCTCAATTTTATTGGGTTCAGCGGTCCGGTGCTGGCTCCCGACCAGCGCTCAGTGGCCCTGCTCGAAAAAAAATCGGCCACCGACCCAGAAATTGAAAAATGGCTCAAAGACAATTCAGATACTGCCCAATACACCGAACTGTATGCGCTCAAAACTTATAACTTAGACACTGAAACTCTTTCTCTCAATCACCCCGTCTTCAAATCGGTGGATTATGAACAAATTTACCCGTTTTGGGGACCGGATCTGGATTCTATCTATCTGCCTCATGCCACCTATTTTAACGCTTCAGAATCCCAGCCAGATCGGCCTTCCCAACTTTGGTCCGTGAGTGAAGTCAAAGGCACATAAAAACGAGATGTCTTGCCAGCGAAAGATGTTTACGTGCAAAACCAACTGATCTCTCCCGATGGCGAACATCTGGCCGTGAATTTAGCGTCCTCTCCCTTGGTCGGCCCTTGGGGGGTCAATTTTGAAAATCCCCAGGAAACCTGGATTTCCCCTGATGGCAAAAAACCCAATCTACACGAATCCAGCGAAAGCCGCTCGATGCTGATCGATCTCAAAACAGGAAAGATCACCTGGTTTTCTGCCCAAACCAAAGTCTGGAATCTGTTTTTTTGGTATGGCCCGAAACAGGTGCTGGGCCGAAACCGCGAAAGTAAAACCCAAAGAGACTGGTTGCTCTTGGACATAGAGCAGCCCAATCGCATCGTGGAATACACCCGCCCCGAACAGCCCAATACCAAAGAAGGTCAACCTTTGGCCATGGCAGCTTTTCCCCAAAAGCAAATGATATTGACCCTTTATACTCCCTGCTGTAAACCCGATAATTTACAAACAGGGGTCTATCTCTGGGATTTGGATCAACACAGCCTCACACGAATCGGCCCAAGTATTGCACAATTGCAGACAGATTTTCCTGGTGTGACCCTGTATGAACACTCCCCTTACGACAATAGCTATATCCGCGAAAAGACCTTGGGTTAGAGTTTCTTTAATGCAGCCAAAGCCTGAAGTGCAGCCTCTGAGCGCCAGCGCGTGCGATCATCCATGAGGTCGATCATGCGCTTGCGCAAATGAGCTGGAATTTCAGCCAATCGGCCTTTGACGGCAGCAGCAGTCAGGGCGGTGCCCAAAACATCATCAGCCCGGCCATATTCAGTTGTGGATTCGAGCTGGGTTAAGATTTCTGCCAAACCACTCCAATGCTGGGTGCGCAACCCCAATTCAGCCACCCAGGCTGTGAGTGAGCCCAATTCCTGGGTATTCTCCAGTTCAGATGCCACTGTCGCCATATTCAAACGCGAAAGCACCTGTTCAAATTGCTCCCATGAGGTGCCCTGCAGCAGATGGTAGATGGCTGTCTCCTCTGCGCCATCGGTGATACCTTCGAGCAGCTTTTCGACCATCAGGCGCACAGCAGCAGCCGGGACTTTGTGTAAAAGCTGGCCCTCGCGGGTGTAATGGCTGTTGAGAAAGGCCTCAATCGCCCCCTCGCGGTGGTTCTGTGCCAAACAGACAGCAAAGGCATCAAATTTGGGACCGGTTTTGCCCTCTTTGACTTCTACTTTTGCGACCCAGGCCAAGACCTGCCCCGCCTGTTGGTCATTTTCTAAGCGGGTGGCCAATTTGCGCATGTCGATCGCTTGTATCATTGCCGGGAATTCTGTCCAGGAGGCATCTTTGAGGATCTCATAAACCAATTGCTGAATATGGCTGCGGTTAATGCTGGCATTGAGCAATTCGTTGACGATCTGGGCTTTTTGTTGGGGATTGGCTGTTTTTGCCCGCTCACGAATGGCGGCGGCTTGGCTGTTGTCGCCACCCCAGAAGTTTTTTAAGGCCCCCCAAACCCCGTCTTTTTCCCAGCCCGCCTGCACTTCGTTTTTGATTTGGGCGCCGCTTTTGGCCAAATTGTCTTGAATTTCACCGGCCTTTTGCATGACCTCGGAGCCGATTTGGGCCAATTTACCCCGAATACCGTCTGAACCCGTTGGAATGGAGATGTCTCCTGCTTTGCGCACACTGCCATCGGGAGCCACCACTTCAGCGGCTTCGTCGCGCGGCACCATCGCCACAAACAGACGCGTCATACCTGTATTGATGCGTTGATTGCCGGGAATCTGTAGCTCCAAACCCGGCCCAGAACCCGCCCAAACCTTGTCAAAGTCTTTTTCATTCACGCGCTGAATCAAGCCATGGGGGTTGGCGACCAAAAAAACCAATTCGTTTTTTTGGGTCTTTGGGTTTTTCTGGTTTTCATAGCCAATCACATTTACCCAATGCAAAGACTGAGCATCGGGAGCCGCTTTGCTGGGGCGCGACCCATTTTCGCCAAAATTCCAATCGGTCAAGCAGAGGCAGGGCACCCCTTTGTCGAGCATGCGCTTGAGGGCCGTGATTGTACTGTTGTTTTGCAAACCTGCCCGCATGCCCTGTTGGTTCGCATATTTGACAATATCGCGGGGAGCTGTGTAACCATCAATTCCAACCGTTTTGACCTGGCCATTGGGCAGCATAAATTCCATTTTGCCTTGGGCACGGATATATTTATCGATGGTCGTGACCGAATTTTCGAGGGTGTGGCCCTGAAAATACTTCAAAAGCATCGAAAGTGAAGTGGTACCACAGGAGTTGCCCTCTTGTGCTTGCACACGAAAAAGCCCTTTGCGGGCATTGGCAACCGATTGCAGCTCTCTTGAAGCCAATGGGGAATCGGAATAAGGCAGGACATTCACCCGGTTTTGTTTCATTTCAGTTAACGTCTCAGCGGCATTCCACTGGCCCTCGGCCGTTTTATTAAACAGCGGCAACTCAGTTTGGGCCGTAGCCAAAGCAGCCCCCATCGCCTTCACCGTGCTGGAATCTAAGCCCGAGGCTCCCGCTTTCAGGGCCAGATGGTGCAATTCTTTGGCATCGAGGTAGCCGTCGCGATTGCCATCAAAGCTCTGTTTTAATTCTTTAGCTGTGAGCTGGCCATCGCCATTTGCATCCAGTTCTTCCAAAAAAGAAGCTTGACCTTCGGTATTGTTCAAAAGATTTTCGGCATTGCGGAGCATGCCTTTTGCTTGATTCAGATAAGAATTCAGCTGATTGCCAAAATCAAACATGCAAATACCTCTGTTTTGTGCTGCTGTTGAGATCATCGCTCTCAAGTCGGGGGAACTGACGCTATCAATGGCTTAAATTCACATAACCACTTCTTAACCAGCAAAGCCTGCCTAAGCCCACAGGCCAGCCCTTTTTTGCCTTATACTGAAATTATCAAATTAACAAAAACCAACAAAAGACCACCGTGAATATGGCCTGCCCGTCTGCCCTCCAAGGTCAACGAATCCTGATCACGCGTCCGCCCGAACAGGCCGCCGCTTGGATTGCCTATTTTCAAAGTTTGGGCGCAAGCACCTACCACTGCCCCCTGATCGCCATTCAGCCAGAACTGACTTCTTCAGATCTTCACAGCGCTTTGGAGCGGCTTGATTCCTACAGTTTTCTGGTCGTGAGCAGCACAAACACAGTTCAACTGCTGCTACAGGCTTTGCACACCAAGCAACGCGACCCCCGAACCGCCTTGGCCCATTTGCGCTTGGTGGCTGTTGGCCCTCAAACTTCAGCCGCTTTGGCCACAGCCACCCAGCAAGAAGTGCTTCATCCCGAGGTCTATCAGGCTGAGAATTTGGTTCAAATGTTAATTGAAATGGGAATAAAGGAGCAAAATTTGCTCTATTTGCGCGCTCAAGGGGCCCGCGAAATCTTGGCCAGCCAACTTCGGGCAGCGGGAGCCCGCGTCGAGGAAGTGGTTCTCTACCAGACCCAGGCCCCCGATCCGGTCAGTCTATTGCCCTTAATCCATTGGTTGGAAAACGAAGAATTGGATATTTTGACCTTTGCCAGCGCTTCAGCGGTGACCCATTTTGCAGAGGCAGTGCCTTTGCCTCTCTGGCAAGCGGTGTCTGGCCGGCTCAAAATCGCCGCGCTGGGCCCGATTACAGCCCAAGCCGTTCAAGACAAGTTGGGTCTAGCCGCCATTGTGCCTGAGCAAGCCAGTCTCGAAAGTTTGGCCGAAGCAATGCAAACAGCCTGCCAAACAGCCTTGCAGACAAGCCCGCATATTGCCCCGAATGTGGCAGAGGCCATGACATGAATACACGTACCTTGGTGGTGGGAGATGTTCATGGCTGCGCCCGCGAGTTGCAAAAATTATTGGGCAATGTTCAACCCACACGGGTGATTCTGGTAGGCGATCTGTTTACGAAGGGGCCAGATCCCGTCGGGGTTTGGAATTTGATTCAGCAATACCAGATGGAAGCCGTGATGGGCAATCACGATGCTTGGCTCTTAAAAATTGTGGCAGGCGAAGTCGAACCCCGTCCCAAACACCAGCGAATCGTCGACCAATTAAACCAACGCGCCCCCGGCTGGGACCGCTGGCTCCAAGAATTGCCGCTCTTTTTAGACGTGGAACACTTTACAGTGGTCCACGCTGGGCTGCATCCATCCGGAGATTGGGCCCAAACCACACCCGAAATGGCCCTGTTGATGCGTCATTGGCCCTGTGAGAACCTCAATGCCCCCCATTGGCACGAGGTCTATCAAGGCAGCAAAGGGGTGATCTTTGGGCATGATGCCCGGCGTGGGCTGGTCTATGTGCGCCGGGACGGCAAGCCCCACTTGATTGGTCTCGACACTGGCTGTGTCTATGGCAAAAAATTAACGGGTTATCTGCTTGAACGGGATGAACTCTTTCAGGTCTCTGCAGCCCAGGTTTACCAGGCGATTTGAGTCGCCGCCTCGCTTTAAAGCAAGATCTTCCATCTGCTTTTGACCGCTTCACCCAAAGCAGCCGTGCTGGGTTCAGGCCCCAATTCTGGAAATAGCCCCAGACATTCGGGCCCCGGCTGAAAGTGTTCAGGGTCCAATAAATAGGGCAAACTCACCAAATAACGCAGCTGAGGCGGGTGCCAAAGCCAGCCATTCATACCAATCTGGCGACCCAATTGTTGCAGGTTCAAGCGCATATTTTGGAAACGTTTGACAAGAGAGGGTGGGTGGGCAAGCAAAAAGCGCAGCCAGGCTTGAAATGAATGAATCTCCGCCTTTTCCCAGGCAAAGGTCTGAGCCAAGAAAGCCTGTAAATAGGTAAGAAAAAGCTGTCGAACGACTTCCAATTTGCCAATCACCAATTCCACAGGCAAATTGCGGTATTCGTAAGGAGAGAGTTTGTATTGAATGGCTTCCGGATAAAGATAGGCCAACATATGGGCATCGGGCAAGTCCTGCTCGTGTTGCAAAAGGCTTTTGAGAATGGCAATGCGCTCCTGATAAATGGGATGATAACAGCCTCTAAATATCATTACCGCATCCCCCAAGGCAATAATTGCATTGTGTAATGCCAATAACAAGCTTTGCCAACGGGGGTCAATCCAGGGATCGACGAGCGGAAAACCGGCATCGATCGCGCGCCACAATTCAATCCCACGATTGAGCAATAATTTATACCCTTCATCCGCTGCCAACTGCTCAACGGGAAATGTGGGCAAGGTTTGCATCAGATCCACTTGCCCCCAGAGTACCCGGTGACTGTGTCTGATTAAATACCAAAACAGGGTAAACGGTGCTCGGGAAAGGGTTTCGAGATCTACGACGGGCGCAATATCCACAGGCACAGCTGTTTTTTCGCTGATCTGCATGGCCAAGCGCCCCAAAGACAGATTAATCTGGGCTTGCTCTTTGGGCTTGAGTGATTTAAACACCACCAGCAAATCATAATCGTCGAAGGGATATTCTTGGCTGTTTTTGCGCTGAACGCCCCCTTCACCCCGGCCATAGCCGCCACAGAGAACAATGGCAGCCAATTGCTGATCGGGCCAGCGCTCACAAATCATGTGAACCCCATGACGCAAATCCCGCTGAATCAACTGATCCACGAGTTGGGTACCATAAATCGTATAACGAGACGGATGATGCAAGCCCACGTAGTTAATTGTAACCCTCTCAAGTGGATTTGTGAGATATTTCCTTCGCAGCCCTGTGTAAATCCGCTATGCTGTAGCAGTGAGTGAGCGCGAAAGGTCTTTTTTTCTTATGTTGTATCAAAAACGTACGGCGGCCCTCTTATTCAGCACCGCCACCCTGATGATTTTCTGCAGTGTGAGCTGCCAATCTTCCCAAAGTTCCAGTGGTTCGTCCCCCTTGCCTGTGGCCTCTGCTTCAGCCCTTCAACCCAGCCCGACCCCAACCTCAGCGGGAGCCATGAGCAATGTCAAGCTCTGCCCCGCTTGTCATGGCGAATACACAGTTTTGGCAAACAGCCAGATGTGTCCTCCTGTCCCCAATTGCCCCGCCACGGATCCCCGCGTGCGGCCCATGCCGCCATTGATCATCGATGAGAGCAAATACGAAGGCCTCAAAACGCAATTTAAACTGGACTCTGTTCAGGAGCCCGCCGAGAGCTTGGGCGGATTGCAACCCCCACCAGTGCTGGCAGAAGCCACCATGAAATTCTGTGGAACGGGGATGGGCCTCGCAAGCTTGGGCGGAATTCAGAACAGCTGCAAAGTACTTTTACTCGAAAAAGAGGGCAGTACCACCCTGCTGGATACCCCAGCCAAATTTAAACTGGCCTTTGCCCCCGTAGAATCGGCTGAAGAGGCCCTGTCGTTTGTCACCGCTTTAACTGACGCTTTTCCGCTCTACGAATTTGACAAACGCGCCGCCGGTCGCAGCCCCCAGGGCAGCATCAACCTGATGCCAGAATTCCGCTATTTCAGTAGCAGCTTTGTGCCCACCACCGTCAAAAAAGAGGGAAGTGACTATCTGGTTCAGGTATTTAAATACAAGCTATTTGGCTGTGGCCCCCATCCCTATTCTGCGGTAACTTACCGCGTGACCCCCGCAGGTGAAATGAGCGAAACAAGTAACACCAAACTGGTTGAAGACCCCAGTTTTGATGCACTTTGCAGGGACTAAAGTCGCTTTTTTGGCATAGAAAAAAAGGGCCTCACAAGAGGCCCTTTTGATTTGGGGAATGGCTTAAACGGCGACGGCTTGTTTTTCCATTTTTTCCATCTGTTTGATACAGGCAGAGAGAATTTCCAGGCCCTTGTCGGCGTCGGAGCGTGTCATCGCCAATCCAGGGCGGAAGCGCACAGAGCTTTCACCTGAGGACAAGGCCAGCATTTGGTGCTGATAGAGCACATCAATCAGGCGATTGCGGAAGTCTTTGCTCGGGCAATCAAAGGCCAATAACAGGCCGCGTCCTCGGGCATTGCTCATCGAGCTAAACTCATTTTGCAGTACTTCCAATTGGCTGAGGATATAGTCTCCCACTTGGGCGGCATTGTCGATCAATTGCTCTTCTTCAACCACATCGAGGTAGCGTTTGCAGCGCACCATATCGACCAAATTGCCCCCGAAGGTGGAATTGATCCGGCTGGAGACTTTAAAGACGGAGTCCACTTCGTTGAGGCGGGCATTGGCCATGATGCCACAGATCTGGAATTTTTTGCCAAAGACGACGATATCGGGACGGGCTTCGGGGAAATGGTCATAGGCCCACATTTTGCCGGTGAGGCCAAAACCCGTCTGAACCTCATCAAAAATCAGGATGATTTCATGTTCATCACAGATTTGACGCAGGGCTTTGAGATATTCAGCCCGAAAATGATTGTCGCCCCCCTCTGATTGAATCGGCTCCAAGATCAGGGCGGCAATATCGTCGGGATTGGCGGCAATCGCGGCCCGAATTTCGGCCAGGGACTGCTGTTCTGCGGCGATCACAGCTTCGGTATTGGCTGCGTTCATGGGATAAATACATTTGGGATTGGAGACCCGTGGCCAGTTAAATTTGGGAAAATGCATGATCTTGGCTGGGTCGGTATTGGTCAGCGACATGGTATAGCCACTGCGGCCATGGAAAGCCTCTTTGAGGTGAATGATCTGGGTGCCTTTTTCTTCGCCCAGGCCTTTGGCAAAATTCTTGCGCACTTTCCAGTCAAATGCCGCTTTAAGGGCATTTTCAACGGCCAGAGCACCCCCAGAGATAAAGAAAAAACGGTTAAATTCAGCGTCTCCGGCCAGACGGCCAAAGGTTTCGATAAACTCAGCCATTTCAACCGTATAAATATCTGAATTGCTGGGTTTGATCTGGGCGACCCGCAAGAGTTTTTGCTGGTATTCCGCATCGTTCATTTTGGGGTGGTTAAAGCCGATCGGCAAACTGGCAAAGAACGAAAAAAAGTCGAGATACTCTGTGCCTGTTTTGGCATCGACCAAATAATTGCCATGGCTTTTTTCAAAGTCCAGAATAAAATTCATGCCATCGCGCAAAATATGTTTTTCCAACGCCTCAAAGGCGTTATCCAGGTTAATCTTCATGGTTCCACGATCCTTCATCTTAGTCAAAATCAGGCGTCAAAAAAATAATCTAAAAATAAGCAGCTGACGCAAATATAAAGGGAGCGCACCGGTTGATTCAATGGCCTGACCAAGGTCAATTCGGGGGCGATCCGCAAGCCTTAAATATATCTTAACATAAGAAAGAGGGGGAATAAACCCCATCAGATCAGCGTTTCGAGTCCATAAACCAGTTCTTTTAATCCCTGGACTTTGGCAATCGCCAGCAAGAGTCCAGGCATAAACGAACTGCGGTGGCTGCTGTCATGACGCAAAGTCAGGGTCTGACCTTCGGCCCCAAAGATCACCTCTTGGTGGGCCAAAAGTCCCGGCAGCCGCACACTGTGGATCGGGATTCCGTGAACCTGCATTCCCCGGGCAGGATGGGGCTCCTCGTGGTTTTCCAAAGCCCCCATTTGCCCTGCCATCTCGGCGATTAACTCAGCCGTTTTGACCGCAGTGCCCGATGGGGCATCGCGTTTTTTCTCATGGTGTAACTCAATGATCTCAACCCATTCAAAATACTGGCGCGCCTGCTGGGCAAAACGCATCAGCAGCAAAGCCCCAATCGAAAAATTGGGTGCCAACAACACCCCTGTTTTTTGAACATTGGCAAAATGGCGCAAATTTGAAAGTTGCTCAGGACTCAACCCGGTGGAGCCAATCACAACGGGCAGATGTCGCTCCAAAGCTTGACAGGCGTGGGCATAAGCGCTTTCAGCGGGGCTTAAATCGACCCAAACCGTTCCCACGGGCGCACGCTGGAGCAGTTCATCGATCTGATTCTTGAGCAAAACACCCAAAGTAGGCAACCCAACCAAGCTGCCAGCATCCTGGCCCAGCCCCGTGCGATGAGTCAGGGCGCCCACCAAATAGGTTTCTGGGGCATCTGTCAGGGCCCGAATGGCTTCAAGCCCCATGCGCCCTGCGGCGCCGGCCAGGATAACAGGGGTGGGAGACTCAGACATAGATCAGCACCTCAATTCAGACAGTTTGGGCTCATTATAACCCGGATTCCAGGCTGGTCAGTCAGCTAGAGGCGTGTTATGGTTGACTGGCAACGTCAATCAAGAGGCCATCATGCACCAACCTTTTCAACGCATTTTCCCCGATCACAGCCGCGAGGCCTGGTGTCGCAAACGACGCTTAAAAAAAGACAATCCCTATGACTTGCCTGCCGGAAACTACTGTTTTTACGACCTGTATCCAGCCGAAATCGAAGATCCCTCTCAAATTTATCTCTTGGTCCAACACCACAAAAGTGGTGGCCACCTCGCCACCTTGCTGCTGGAATTTGGCCCTGGGGGCGTGCAATTGAGCCTGAGCCCTGAACATTTGCAAAGCCAAGTGGCTCCCATGGCTTTTCAATTGGTGCGGGATACCCTCAGCCAAGAGACAGATCTACAGGCACAACTCTGGCAACATCTGCAGGAAGTGGGCTGGATGCACCAAGAATTACAAGAGCACCACAGCCATTTGCCCAAATCCAGTTTATTGGCTGAAATGACCGTGCGTTCGCTGGCGGGCACAATGGAAAACCTGATGACAGAAACCCATCCCAGGCAATGGGAAAGCCTCTTGGACGGCCTGTTGCAATCGCTTAAACACGAACTATTAACAGCCTTACACGAACATCTTGCGGCCCAAAATAAAGTGGTCTCCTTGAGTGCTGTGCGCAAACAAAAAGCAGCCAGGCAAAATCCCGAAAACCAAGATTAATGGGAGTCTGTGGCATCTGGTCTGTGTAAAATACTCCAACGTGCCCAGATCAAGCCCAACGGGGGCACAGCCAGAAAGAGCAGCAGCATGACCCCAGACAAAAAAGGCAGCGACCAGCCAAACATGTCTGCGATCCGCATAAAATCGTTTTCGAGGCCAAAGGAACCGTTTTCGGCATACCAATCGCGGCTCTCTTGGGAATAGACCAAATTCCAATTCATGATCAGGTTTTGAAACCACAAATACCAGCCCAAAGCGGCATAGAGCATCCGCTCTTCTTCTTGCACTTTATAAGTGGGCACCATGCTGCGCCAGAGAAAAATCGTGGCAATCACCATTTCACCACCATGGCCAGCAATAAGCAACAGCCACTCTTTGCGGTCGCTAAAGGCAAAGAAAGGGTAGAGCAAGGCCAAGACCACCATGGTGATCAACAGGGGCCGGTGTTTAAAAATACCAAACCAAACGGCACCCAAAACGAGCAAAAGCCAAACAATGCCCGCCAAAATCGGGGACTGTTCGAGTGAGACCGTCGCCGCATGGCCATCCAGCCGAATCGCGGGCAGGGCGATACTGCCCATGAAATACGCCATCAAGGTGTGTCCCATTTCGTGTACCACCGATTCAAAGACCCAGCCAATGGTTTTAAACAGAAAAAAAGGCAACGAAAATACGCCTGCCAAAACCAAACCCCAGCCCAAATGAAAAAAGGGCGAGCGTTTGCTGGCCTGGGCTTTGTAGATCGGATCCATCCAAGCTTGGTAGACAAAAGCACCGGTTGCTGTTTCAGATTGAACCGGCGTCGGCCCAAACTGAGGATCCTCGTCGGTGTTAACAGATTGAGTCGGCACAGCGGAATGAACACGCTTGAGTACTGCGCCACAAAGCGAACACATCAGCGCCTGTTCTGAATTTTGGGTCTGGCATTGGGGACATTGGCCCCCTAAATCACGCATCAAAAAACCCCTTTTTTTCTGACTTTATATCTTATTTTACGCGAAAAACCAGCGCAAGCCATCGACCATCGACCAGAGCCCAGCCAAAAACAACAGCACAGCAGATATGCGGTTGATGGTTTGGCCATGGGATTTGAGCAGGCCCATCTGTTTACTCAGGCCTGTAAACAAACTGGCCAAAAATAACAGAAGGGTATAACCCAGACCATAAACCGCCATGGTAGCAACAGCCAGCAAGGTGCTTTTGGCTGTTGCCGCCAAAGCCATCACCCCAAACAGCACAGGGCTGGCGCAGGGTGAACTGATCAAAGCAAAAGCCATGCCCACCCCCAATGGGCCTGTATTGGGCATGCGCTTAATCAACTGAGGCAAAGGCAAACGAATCCACTCCAACATGGCCGCCGCCATGGTCAAAACCAGTAATGCCACTGCCAGCAAAAACCAGCCCCTGTACTGCACCAAAACAAAACGTCCCAGGCCCGATACCAATCCCAAGACACTGTTGATCAGCACCACCCCCAAGACAAATGCGCCCGCTTTGCGCAGGGCATCGCCCCGGCTTTGAATTTGCAAAGTGCCCATATACCCCAAATTGAGTGGCAATAGCGCCAAAATACAGGGAGAAATACTCCCCAAAACACCCCCCACAAAAGCCAAGCCGAGCAGGGCGGGAAAAGGCAGACCTGGCCCCTGTTGGGCGAGAACGTCGCGAAAACCGGTTTCGCTAAAACTGAGCAACCTTTCGAGCCAGAGTGGCTGAAAAAGTGCTATCAAACCCAAACTCAACAAAACCGACAAGCCCCCCAATAGACCCCAGACACGCCATTTACCAGCGCTGAGAGACTTCTGCTGAAGCGATTTGGGCGAAATGGGCATGGTCTTATGGATTGAGGATTTTTAAAGCTTGGTCCAAGGCCATTTGGTATTTTTCGGGTTTTTCTTCCGCGACCAACAGCGTTAAGATTTGTTTGCTCTTGGGATCGATCACAGCCACAATGCCTGTGTGATTGCCATATTTCTCAAAGAAGGCCTCAATACCGAGGGCTTTGACCTGCTTCTCTGCTTGCGCCAGGGTTTTGCGGTTACTGACATCCAGTGTGACCCATTGGCTGCGGTGCTGGTAGGTCTTGTTTAAACGGCTCAAAAGTGGGGCTATTTGTTTACAGACGGCACAGGTATCCGATTTGAGCAAAACCACCAACGGTTGATTTAAGCCTTTTGAGACAGATTGGGCTGGGGGTGAAGATCCCTGATTTTCGGCCTGAGCCGTTAAACAAAATGCAGACAAAAACAGCCCCATCAGGGCCAATCGGGTGGGTCTAAAGGTCTTCAAAATAGAACCCCTTGTTCCAAGTTAAATCGTCACTCTCAGTTTAACCGGCTCCGACCCGAATTGGCACAAACACAGGCTGATTTAAACTTATTCTGTTGTTTTTTCTGGCATGAGCATGGGCTGCCAAAGCTCAATTTTGCGCCCTTCTGGATCCATAATCCAGGCAAATTTGCCATGGTCTGCTTACCTCTATGTATACACTCAGTATAGACACGCCGTCTGAATCATCAATTTGAGCGCTTTTGGTACTGCGGTTTGAGTTGCTCGGACTTGGCCTTGACGACAGAGGTAAATCGACACCCATTCAAAAACCAGGTGTGCATTTCACCTTTGCCTTTGACCTCGATCACACCCCGGTTTTCAAGTTTGAATTGTCTGTTCAGCTGGCTGCGGGTGGCATCTGTAATTTGAATCCGTCCTGGCAAGCCATGAGACTCCATGCGGCGGGCGGTATTGACCACATCGCCCCACAAATCGTACAAAAATTTGCGGGTGCCAATCACACCCGCCACCACAGCACCGGTGTCGATGCCAATGCGAATATGCAAATCGAGCTGGTTTTCTTGATTAAACTGCGTCATGGCTTTGAGCATGTCCAGGGCCATAATGCAGATCCGCCGGGCATGGTCCGCTACAGGCAGAGGCAGACCCGCCACAGCCATATAGGCATCGCCAATGGTCTTGATTTTTTCGATCCCGTGCTGGTCGGCAATGCTGTCGAAGCGGGTAAAAATATCATTGAGAATATTCACCAACGCCTCTGCACTCACCGATTGGGCAAAGTGGGTAAAGCCGACAATATCAGCAAACAAGACGGTGGCTTCGGTAAAACTGTCTACCATCAAATCGGTGAGCCGCTCTTCCCTAATGATGGAATGTTCTTTGAGCCGTTCGACAATCGATTGGGGCAGAACATTCAACAACATGCGTTCCGAACGCGCCTGTTCCATCACCAATTGTTCGTAAAGCTGGGTGACTTCATCGCGCTGTTGGGCAATTAAATCGCGATTGGATTCCACTTCGTCAATTTTTTGCTCGAGGGCCAAACTGTAGACCTTTAATTTGCGGTGCAAAAGCCTGACCTCCAGCAAATTACGCACCCGCGCCAAAACCTCAGGCAATTCAATCGGTTTGGTCAGAAAATCTGTTGCACCGCTGTTGAGCGCATGTAATTTGTGTGAGGGCTCTGCGGTGATCACCAGAATCGGCAAATAGCTGTTCGGTTCGATCAGTTTTAAGCCCTCCATGACCTCAAAGCCATTCATGCCGGGCATCATTAAATCAAGCACGATCAGATCAAAATGGTTTTCACTGTGAAGTTGACACACCTCTTGGGGTGTTTGTGTGGATGACAATGAGGTATAACCTGCGGCGCTCAATATGCGGTTGAGCAGCATAATATTGACCTGTAAATCGTCCACAATCAAGATTTTAGAATTGTAAACATCTGGTGAGATTTCAACGCTAACTTCGCCAGTTTCTGGCATTCCGTTAACGCCCCCCACTGTGATATGAATATTCAAAAGCCGTGTTTAAGGTGTCCATGAATTCAATCACGACGATGGGTTTGGTCAGATAGCGGAAAAAACCAGCGAGCATCCCCTTTTTAATATCCGACGACATGGCATTGGCACTGAGAGCCACCACGGGGATATAGCTGGTTTTGGGATCTGCTTTGAGTGTTTTTAAGACCTCTAAGCCACTCATACCGGGTAAATTGATATCCATTAAAATCACATCGGGCAGATTATTCTGCGCCATGGCAATGCCCGAGCTGCCATCCAAGGCTTTTAACAGCTGAATTTGGGGATAGCGTGAAATAATCATTTCAACCAGTTTCATATTGGTGGGATTGTCTTCGACATAGAGCAAGGTCTGTTTGCGCTTTGGATTCAAACTGCCCACTGTACTGACCGAGGAAATCCGCTCTCCACTCAGGTTCACCACTGAGGGAGCAACTTCGTTGAGTTCAAACCAAAAAATACTGCCTTCCCCCTCCTTGCTGTCGACACCGATTTCCCCGCCCATTAATTCAACCAATTGCCGGGCCACAACCAAACCAATCCCCGTGCCCTCTACCCCCCCAGCTTCTTGGCCCAGCCTTTGAAAAGGTTTAAACAACTGGCTGAGTTCCTCCGCAGAGAGCCCTGCCCCCGTATCCCGGATTGAGATGCGCATGCGGCCTGGTGAAATCTGAGCAAAGCTGGCTTCGACCTTGCCCGACTTGAGATTGTATTTAATCGCATTGGATAGCAGGTTGATCAACACCTGTTTTAAACGGGTGCGGTCAGCTGAGACAAAATACAGGGGTTCAAAGAGCGGAAATATCATCTCGATGCCATATTTGCGGGCAATCGGGTCCGTCATACTCTGACATTCCAGCATCATTTCAGCCAAAGAGACGGGCTCCATCGAGAGCGGCACCTGGCCCGATTCGATTTTGGCCAAATCGAGAATTTCATTGATTAGGCTGAGCAAATGCCAACCGGCATGTAAAATCTGATCAATTCTGTCTTTTTGCTCAGGCTTGGGAGCTGGCTGCTCCAATTCCATCAATTGGGCAAACCCCAAAATGGCGTTGAGTGGGCTGCGCAATTCGTGGCTCATGCTCGACAGAAATTCGGATTTGGCCAGATTGGCTTTTTCAGCCCCTGTTTTGGCAATTTCCAATTCAGCGTTGGTCTTTTTAGGGTCTGCTCAAAGCGCTTCAATTCGGTTACGTCTCTGGCAGCGGCAAAAACCCCCTGTAAATTGCGATCGCGGTCGTAAAAGGTGGTCACATTATACGAAACCACCGTTTCTTTACCATTTCTGGAGCGGGCAGTGAGTTCAAAATTGGTGACTTTTTTCTCACTTAATACGCGCTTGATCGCATTTTCGGCCCGTTCGGGATCTGTAAAGTATTTTTTAAAAGGGGCCCCGATCAGTTCATCACGGGTGCAACCCGTCAGGGCCTCCATTTGTTTATTGACATCGGTGATAATCCCTGCTGGATCTGAGGTCACCAGCGCATCGATATTGGATTCAAACAGCGAACGGGTATAAAACTGATGATCGCGCAGGCGCTGATCCAGTTTTTTTTGCTCTGCTTCGACCTGTTTGCGGGCTGTATTGTCGGTGCCAATCAGCAAATAACCAATGATCAGATCGTGGGCATCGCGCAAGGCGGTTACGGAGACCACCGCCGGAAAACGGCTGCCATCTTTGCGAAAATAGGTCAATTCATAGATGTCTTCAATCCCCCGAGAGGCCTTAAACACCAAGGCCTCAAAGCCCGGTGCGATCGGCGTGCCCAGTTCGTCGCTGAGCGCCTTGGCCCGCGCAATGACCTCTTGGGGATCAGAAATATCTGCAGGGGTGATTTTGTTCATCACCTCCACTGCGGTATAGCCCAACATGCGTTCGGCACCCACATTAAAAATCTGAATGACCCCCTTGGCATCGGTGGCAATACTCGAAAAATTGGCCGAGTTAAAAATCGCACTTTGCAGGGCTCCCGCTTTGCTCAGAGCTTCTTCGGCCTGTTTGCGGGCCGTATTATCGGTGCCAATCAGCAAATAGCCAATGATTGTTTCGTGGGCATCGCGCAAGGCGGTTACAGAGACCACCGCCGGAAAACGGCTGCCATCTTTGCGAAAATAGGTCAATTCATAGATGTCTTCAATCCCCCGAGAGGCCTTAAACACCAGGGCCTCAAAGCCCGGTGCGATCGGCGTGCCCAGTTCGTCGCTGAGCGCCTTGGCGCGGATAATAATTTCTTGGGGGTCAGAGATATCTGCGGGGGTGATTTTATCCACCACGTCGGCTGCTGCGTACCCCAGCATGCGCTCGGCACCGACGTTGAAGATCTGAATCACCCCTTTTTCATCGGTGGCAATGCTCGAAAAATTGGCCGAGTTGAGGATCGCTTTTTGCAATGCCCCCGTTTTGAGTAAGGTCTCTACCCGCTGATTCTCAATGACGGCTTCGGCGTTTTCTTCCTCGATGAGAATGTTTGAGGAGCTGACATTGTCAGACATGGCCAATACGCATGCCTTGTTTGTAATGAACGCCAATTTTGGCATCAAGTTGCACGCGACCGGCCTCAAATAAGATCACCATGTCTGAGCCCCCAAAGGCAAAGAAACCGAACTCGTCCCCTTTCTCCAAATCTGCGCCCACCTCTGCGGTAAAATTGACCGATGAAACCTGGGCCATGCCAATCGGCAAAACGGCGACCAACCCCACAGGCGAGTCCAGCACCAACAGTCCCCGATCTTGGGAAAATTGGTAGCCTGTTCCATCGATGCAGTTCAGCGAACCATCAGCGTTTTTGACCACATCCATAATCACATGCCCTGGAATTTTGCGGGCCTCTATGACCCGGCCCGCCACAGGCACATGAAAACGGTGGTAATCATTGACATCCAAGAAGCTGTGGGTAAAAATCCCGCCCTCGAATCGGCTTTGATAAGGACTGCCGTCGAGCAAATCCAGAATCGACCAAGTCAAACCTTTTGCGGTGATCTTGGCTTTTTTATCTATCGGCCATTGCCCCTGATAAACACTGTCAGCAGGGGAGACCACGATCTTGTCATCCCGGAGCGAAGCCACAGGCCTTTTGCCAGGGCGAACCTGACGGGCAAAGAATTGATTAAAGGTCAGCCAGCCACTGGGACCAGGGGCATAGTCGCTTAAATGAAAATCCGGGCTTTTGAGAAAACCAGCAATACCCGCTGCAGAGGCGGGGGTATCGAGAAAGGCCCCCCAGGTTTTGGCAAATTCACAGGCCCAGCGCTGAAAGACATCATCTTTTTGCAAGATCTGATCAGGCGAACAACCGATCAAATAATAAAAAGTATTTAAATGGGAATTGAGGTTGCGCTCAGTCGGAATCAGTGTAACCATTTCATTTAAAAAATGAAAATACTGTGCCAAGCTGATCAGATTGGGCAAATCTGCTTTACGAATCGACTCCAGCAGAGCCGCTTTTAAATCTGATCGTGCCGACAACAGATCGATCAGCTCTTGCACAATCAATTGGGACGAGGATGCCGTATTGCCATTTTTGAGTTCGGTGTTCATGTGCGCAGGGCTCCTTGAAATGTGGCTTGGGGTCCGAGATATTCTTCGATGCGCAGCAGTTTATTGTATTTGGCCAACCGCTCTGAACGCGCTGGGGCCCCTGACTTGATTTGATCCGCGTGGGTGGCGACGGCCAAGTCTGCCAGAAAGGCGTCTTCAGTTTCTCCTGAACGGTGCGAGAAGAGACAGGTATAACTGGCACTTTTTGCCAGTTCAATGGTTTTGAGTGTTTCCGAAACCGTGCCAATTTGATTGGGTTTGATCAAGACAGAATTGGCAATTCCCTGTTTAATGCCTTCAGCGAGGTATTTTGTGTTGGTGACAAAGATGTCGTCTCCAATCAGCTGTACGCTTTTACCCAACTCTTGGGTCAAGGCCTTCCAGCCTTCCCAATCGGTCTCCGCCAGACCATCTTCGATACTGACAATCGGATACTTTGAACACAAATTGGCATAATAGGTCACCATTTCTTTGGCCGTTAAGATCGTTTGATCGGCTTTTAAGCTGTATTTGCCATTGTGAAAAAACGCATTGGCAGCAGCGTCCAACGCCAGAGAGATATCTTTGCCAGGTTTGTATCCTGCCTTTTCAATTGCCTGAATCATCAACTCAAGGGCATCCTGATTGGACGAGAGACGGGGAGCAAAGCCCCCTTCGTCACCCACAGAGGTGGAAAGTTCTTTGGACTTCAGCAAAAGTTTAAGTGCTTGGTAGGTTTCGCAACCCATGCGATAGGCCTCCTGAAAAGACCCAGCCCCCACAGGCACAATCAAAAATTCCTGAATGTCCAAATAATTATCGGCGTGTTGACCGCCATTGATAATATTAAAAAAGGGGGTGGGTAAGTGGTGGGCCATTTCTCCGCCCAAATAGCGAAAGACGGGCAAGCCCCGATTTTTGGCCGCAGCTTTGACAACGGCAATCGAGACTGCGAGCAAGGCATTGGCCCCCAATTTGTGTTTGTTTTCGCTGCCATCGAGCTGAATTAATAATTCATCGATCGCAAACTGGTTCTCGGGATCGTGGCCCAATAATTCGGGCCCAATCACTTTTTGCACATTTTTGACTGCTTTGAGCACCCCCAGCCCTTGAAAGCGTTTTTTATCGTTATCGCGCAGTTCAAAAGCCTCTTTACTGCCCGTAGAAGCCCCAGAAGGCACCGAGGCCCGGCCCAGTATCCCATTGTCGAGAATCACATCGACCTCGATGGTCGGATTTCCGCGTGAATCGATAATCTCTCTGGCTTGAATGGATTTAATCTTTGACATCTTGTTCTTCCTCTTTGTGAATTAATTTTCTGACGGGACAGAATCTTTCGATTCTGTCGTAGGTGTTAAAGGCGCCTGGTTCCATACATGGCCAGGGCGCAAATCGATAATCTCCAAGCGATGATTCGACTTTTGTTGATCGGG
>JBIKWL010000175.1:0-9616 GCA_044356335.1 Candidatus Sericytochromatia bacterium | reverse complement strand
GGAGTCTTCTGCCATTTGCACAAATAAAATCGTTTGTTCTTTTTTCATACTGCAATCATCCGGGGTTCTTCATATTCAAATACAGGTCGTCCCAAAGCATGACATTGTCCCAGCGAATCTGCAAGCAGCCAAGTGGTAATGTGCCAAGTCTGAGCCTTGGCCTGCTGCAAAGCCCGAGCTGACAATTCAGCCCTCAATTGAGGTTGGGTCATCAATTCAGCCATTTTTTCAGCCGCATCAACAGGATCAGGCACCCGCAACCACACAATGCTATCGGCACTCTGCCCACAAATGACTTGTGGTGCTTTAATTAAAAGGCCTGCACGTCCCACAACTTCAGGGATCGCTGAATGATCTGGAGCCAAAACGGGCAGCCCACAGGCCTGGGCTTCGATCAAAGGCATGCCAAAGCCCTCACCAAGGGAAGTCAATAAAAGGCAATCAGAGGCTTGGTAAAGCTCCAATAGAGATTGGTGGCTGAAAGGGCGTTGATAGGGATCAAAATTATCGCTGATTTTCACAAACTCACTGAGTCCATAGACATGGATGAGTTCTTTTAAACCTTCGGCATTTTCGGTATGAAGGTAGAGAAAAGCCTGTTTGGCCAAATCGGGAAACTTGAGCTTAAATTGGTAAAAAGATTCAATTGCATATTCAATCCCTTTGCGCCAAAAATTATTGCCCACCATCAAAAACACATAGGCTGCTTCAGGCCATCGCAATTGCCTGCGCAAATCGGATTTAAACTCAGCAGAGGGAACGGGTAAAAAGCGCTGGGTATTCACACCCAAAGGAACAACTTCACAGGGTCCAGTATAATTTTTTTGGATTTGGTTTACCCCAAAGCCAGACAAACTGGCAATGCGATTGCAGCGTTGGAGCAGAGGCATCAGAGAGCTGGGGTTTTGATCTCGGGCATAATCAATGGGGAACCAACCCACCACAGCACCTTGCCACGCTTCAAGTATCGGCAAAAAAGCTGGAAAAAAGTGCATATCTGCGTGTAACAAAATCACATCAGGTTCCAAAATCACCAGCAGGTGCTTCAGCCTTTGTAATCCCAGAGAGTCATCAGGGCGGGTCGCATAAACCTGGACGCCATCCATGGTGGTATCTGCATCGTGATAATGCCACGCCAAGTGATGGACCTCAAAAAAACGTTGCAAAATACCCGTTCCAAAGATCTCGTTTAAACTGATGCCAAAGCCTTTTTTGATTTGGTGGTGCCGAGAAAGGATCAATACCCGGGGTTTGCTCCTTTTGCTAGACTCACTCAGCACTTGCATCTCAGTCAGTCGGGCCTGAGCCATGCGCAGACGCAAAGTTTGAGGGTGAGAGCCTTGAAAAGGCGTGAGGTACGCGCTCGGAATGCGATCATAGATAAATTCACCTTCAGGGCAAACCTCATATTCATCGGGCAAAACTGCGTAAAGTTTTTCCATATATGACATCTTGATGCGCATGGCTTCTGCTCCACGCACATGGCCATAATGAAAAATCCGTATCTCCAGATCTTTGATTTGCCCTGGATCACCTGGATTGAGGATTTGAGTCCAGGCATCTTTGATATGTTGGGCCTTGCCCCGGCGGGTCAGGCGAATACAGCGTTGATACCAACCGATTTCCTGGGCACTCTCTTTGATCAAGGTGGTGTAATTGCCATAGAAATGCAAGACACGAAAACGGTAGGCATCAATCCGCTCAGCCCCTGCAGAGTAGATTTGCTCACGCAACAAGTTTAAATCGTCTTCATGGTAGACCTCATCGGCCTGCACATGCCAGAGCCATTCTCCGCGGCAATAGCCCATGGCCTCTTCAGCCGCTTTGCGAATGACCTCCCCTTCGTGGCCGCGATTTTGGCGCCAGATTTCACTGGGATAAAGCTCAATTTGAGGGTATTCAGCAGCCAAAACCTGAAGGGCAGCCAAGGTCTCGTCTTCAGAATCGGTGGCATAACAGATCACAAATTGGTCACAGAGTGAAATCACCGAGCGAATGCTCTCGCGAAAGGGGTAATCATATTTGATGCCATTTTTGAGATAGGTATACCCGCTTAAAAAGACCCCAGTCTGTTGTTTGGGGGCAAAGGCCTCCAAGAGAGAAGCCCCCGTCAGGTAATTTGAAAAGAGATAGAGGGTCTGGGTCAGCCAATTGACATCATCCATGGGGGTGGATTTGAGCTTCTTCAACAATTTTTCGAGGTCATGCTCAAAATCTTTGCGAATGGCTTGTGACTCTATTTGGATTTGAGGTGTGAGTTGCATATACTGTTTGACTGTGCTGCGGGCGTAATAGATCTGACGCTCGCAAAAATCTTGCACAGACGTATAAGAATAATGCTGCAAAGCCAAAGAGGGGTCTGCGGGCAGGTAAAAGGTCTCGCCCTGAATACGCGCAAAATCATGAATCATCCCCGTCCAGGCACCTTTGCCGCTGGCGAAAAAGCGCATTTGGTAATCAGGAAAAAGGTGTTGAATCCATTGACCAAAGAACCAATTTTGGCGGGCCAACCAGAACCCTGTGATGCCTTCGGGATTCTGACTGAGAAATTGCAATTTTTCTGCCAAAGCGGGGGGCACACGTTCATCGGCATCGAGTACCAAAGTCCAAGCATATTGAACCTGAGAGAGCCCAAAATTGCGGGCCTCATCAATAAAATAAATGGGTACGTGGGGTACAACCCTTGCCCCCTGAGATTGAGCCAAAGCAGGGGTATCGTCTTCGCTAAACATATCGACGACAACGCGCTCCTGGGCCCAGGCCACACTTGCCAAACAAGCCTCGATATTGGCAGCTTCATTGCGAGAATGAATCACAACACTGATGCCCTGCTGGTACTCTGGTTTGCGTTTAAAAATGGCAAAACCCATCCGCTGTTGCGCATGTTGGTACATCAAATAATAATTTGGGTCTGCCACCAAACGTTGAAAATTGGCAAAATTGCGATAGCTGCTCACACCTGTGAGAATGATCAATTTTGATTTAGCGAAAACGGCCAAATCTGCTTCAGTGGTAAACTCAGAACCATCGAGAATCAACATATCCGGAGCAGGGAGGTGTGCTTGCTCAGCCAAATGTTTCAAAAGGCCCATCTGCTCTTCGGGACGCGTTGAAAAATCCTCAAGTTCACTTTGGGCTTTGTCTAACCAATAATCGAGCGGGAATTGGTGCCAAGCCGATTTTTGGGTTCGAAAAAAATGGGTCAGCAGAGCCAGGTCAGGGTAATAGGATTGTCTTTGACTATAGCCTTGAAACAGGCTCATGCCTGGCTCTTGGCCTAATTCCTGCAACAATTGCTCAAATCGGGGGGGATCGGATTCGATCAGGCTGATATGGGGTTTGTCGGCCCTCAAATTGCGCGCCTGAATCAGGGTTTGTAATAATTGCAAATCTCCCTGCACGCCGATATACAGCACATGTTCAAGCGCTTCAGCAAATACAAGTTGAAAAAGGTTGCGGTACAAAGGCTCTTCTGGAACAAGTCGCTCGAGGGCCTTTAAATCGCGGGAAAAATCAGGTGTGGTCATGACTTCAGCATAACGGATTCTGCCCACAAATGACAATTTAGGGAGAGCAGATGTCTGAGAAATTTTTAAAAACCCCTTTTGCCCTGGATTCATTCCAGAGTATAATAGCCTTCGTTTGGCACAGTAGCTCAGTTGGTTAGAGCACTCGGTTCATACCCGAGTTGTCGCTGGTTCGAATCCAGCCTGTGCTACCTTTTTTACGCCTCCTCAATCTAATTAGGGGGCGTTTTCAGTTTCTGGAGCAACTTGGCAGGCAGGTACCATGTGAATCTGCAAGATATTAAAACGGTCCTGGGTAACAGAGCCCCCGCGGCTTTGGAAAGCCTGTACAAATCCTTTCGCGAAGATCATCCAGATGCCAAAATGGATCAATTTGCCCTGTACTTGCTCGAAACCAAAAACATTTCTGCGGGAGAATTGCAAGAAATTCACCTGCTCGAACCGATTGAAGTGACCCATATCGACCTGCTCAGTCAATCCCACCTGATTGAACAGCAATTGCAGGATACCCCCATTAGAACCACCCACACCCAACACTCGGAACAATATGAATTTTTAGGGTTGCTCGGCCAAGGGGCCATGGGTTTGGTACACAGGGCCAGAGACAAAGATTTAATGCGGGTGATAGCGTATAAACAATTGCTTCAAGAAATGGCCCAAAACCGGGGCGTTTTGCGGCGTTTTCTCAACGAAGTACAAATCACAGCTCAGCTGGATCATCCCAATATAGTCCCCATCTACAACCTGGATATTCGCCCCGATGGCTCTTTGGCCTACGCCATGAAGATGGTCAAAGGCAAAACATTTAAAGATCTGATTCAAGAAACCCGTGAATTTTATGATCAAAGCCAAGTGCCTGATGCGGATCATACCCGCGAAGTACTCTTGGAACATTTTCTCAAGGTCTGCGACGCCATGGCCTACGCCCACAACAAACAGGTCATCCACCGTGATTTAAAACCCGCCAATATTATGATAGGTGAGTACAACGAGGTCTACGTGATGGATTGGGGCATTGCCAAACTCTTTCGCGACGGGGAGACCGAAGAAGAAATTGATTTGGGCCACAAGGTCAGCGATGATTTACTCGGTGACCAAACTCAAATGGGCCAAATTGTGGGTACTCCTCGGTATATGTCTCCCCAGCAGGCAGCAGGTAAAAACAAGGATTTGGATGGCCGCAGTGATCAATTTTCATTGGGATTAATCCTCTACGAATTGGTCTATCTTAAACCTGCTTTCACTGCGAAAAGCCAGGTTGATCTCTTAAAAAGAGTCTTGAAAGCCGAATTGGATCCGTTTATTCATTACAGTCCAAAAGTCAAAGTTCCCTCTGAATTAAAAGCCATTATTCTCAAAGCCACAGGTCGAAAACCCGAACAACGTTACGCAAACACAGGTGAATTGGCCCAGGACCTGCGCCGCTTTTTACGCGGCGAGGAGATCGAAGCAGAGCCGGACAAATGGCTGCGAAAATCCCTGCGCTGGGTAGAACACCACAAAAAAGGAACCGCTTTAACTGTCATGGCCCTTTTGGGTCTCTCAGCGGCGGTAACAGTGACCATGACCTGGCGCCAGCAGATTGAAATCCAAAAATCTCACCAGCGTGAAAAAGTTCTGAGTGTTCACCTCACCCAGATAGCAGCCCAAAGCCAACGCCTGGACAGTGAATTTTTAAAAATTCAGAGTCTGCTCGAAAAATTGGTCGCAGCCGCTGAAGTCAGTT
Organism: Candidatus Sericytochromatia bacterium; assembly: GCA_044356335.1. Taxonomy (GTDB): domain Bacteria; phylum Cyanobacteriota; class Sericytochromatia; order UBA7694; family UBA7694. The sequence continues at coordinate 4,363 of JBIKWL010000175.1, read as the reverse complement.
TAAAAGCACCCCCCCCCAGTGAAAGTGCCCAGCTTAAACAGGTCTATTTCAACCTCGATTTTGCCAAGCCTGTCAGCTCCCCGCCAGATTTTGCCTTTTCTCAGGCCTATCACCGGGAGATCAGTTCAGGCTGGGCAGGAATTAAATTGGCACCAGGGGTGAGCAAAGCCAGTGTAAGTCAAGAATTGGGTCAATTAAGTGCTTTAACCCGTACCTTCCAAAACCTTTTTCAAGAGAGCATCAGCCCGCCTTTGCCTGATTCAGAAGCCTTGAAGAAAGCACTTAACAGCTCGGGCCTGCCTTTGGTTTGGGCTTATATCGGCCTGGAAAAAGGTCTGCACTTTGCCTACCCTGGCAAAGGCGGCTATAAAGAGAGTTACGATCCCCGTCTACGCCCCTGGTACCAATGGGCCCAAGGCAAAAATACAGTGGTGTGGGGGCAACCTTATCTTGATGCTTCAGGTCAGGGCCTGCTTTTGCCCTGTGTGCAAAGTCTATATGGACAAAACGAGAAAAAATTGGGGGTCGCTGGGGTTGAGCTGAGCTTGGCACACTGGCTCAAGAATTTGCTACCCATGGCCGATAGTCAAGGCATTGAAAACATTTATTTGCTCAATCAAATGGGAGAAATTGTGGTTCAAACCAGAGAGACAAAAGCACAAAGTCCCAAAGATAAACTGGTTTTGACTCTCTACCCCCAGGGGGAAATTCGGGCGGGTTTAAAACAAAAACCCTCAGGCCACGCCATCATCCAAAGGCAGAATCAAGCCCCCCTGTTGGTTGCATATACCCGTCTCAACTCAATCGGTTGGTATTATGTGGTTGAAAGCAATGCCGATTTGCTTTTCAAACCTGACCCCAAATCTGGCCAATAAAGCATGATTCCCCTTTCTCTCGAAGCCCGCAACTTTATGGCCTATGAACATCTCGCCCTGGATTTTAGTCAGTTTCAAATTGCCTGTTTGTCTGGGCCCAATGGCAGCGGAAAATCCTCAATTTTAGATGCCATGACCTGGGCCCTGTTCGAAAAGTCGCGTGCCAATGTTTCCGAAGAAGTGATTCGATTGGGGGCCCAAGAGGTACAGGTTCAATTTAGCTTTGAATTGGAAGGGCAAACCTACCGTATTTTGCGAAGTAAACAGCGCAGCGCTGGCAAATCCAGTGGCAAAGCCGCTTTGGAGTTTCAAGTTAAAGCAGATGAGGGGTATCGTTCGCTCACGGGTAAATCCGTGACCAAAACCCAACAAGAAATCATCAATACCCTGCATATGGACTATGGTCTGTTTATCAATTCCTCGTTTATCCTACAGGGTCGGGCCGATGTTTTTACCACCAGTTCGGCCAAAGAGCGCAAAGAAGTCCTGGCAGATATTCTCAATTTAAAACAGTATGATCTGCTCCAAGAAAAAGCCAAAACCAAACGCAATCAGTTTTTGCTCGACAAACAGCAAATTCAGGGACAGATCACCCAAATTGAAACCCAGCTCAGCCCAGAGCTTTTTCTCAAAGACCAACACCTCAGCCTGAAAGAGGAGTATCAGACATTAAGCGAAACATTGCGCATGCAATTGGGAATGCATGCTGAATTGGAAGCCGAAAAACAAGCATTGAGCCAAGTACGCCTGCAGCTCGAACATACCCACAACCGCCAGAGTCAACTCACAGCTGAATTGCAAAAAAAGGAAATCGACAGATTGGCCCTCAGCCAAGAAAAAGCCCGGATCCAAAAATTAGTGGATCAACAAGAAGGGATTACTCAAGGCTATCACCACCTGCAAAGCCTGATTGAAAAACAAGACCTTTTAGAAGAGCGCTATGCAGATTACCTTAAACAACAAGAAGCCCTGAGAGCAGCTCAAAATGAGTGGGTAAAGCTCCAACACGCCAAAGAAAAAGAACTGCAAAAGGCCCAACATAACTGGGAGAATTTGGCCAAAGAAGAAAAACAGTGGCAGAACCTACTCGCTGAAAGTGAATCGATTGAAAAAGACTGGCAGGCCTTGCAAAACTGCCAAGCTGAGGCAAGCAGCTGGGATGAAAAGGCCAAAATTTATCGCGAATTGGAAAAAGAGCTTTGGTCACAAACCCAAAAGATGACAGCTTTCAAGACCGAAAAAAGGGCAGAAAGCCAACGCATCAAAGCCCAAATAGCTGAGGATCATTTACAGGTGGCGAAGCTCAAACATCTGACTGAGTCGCTAAGCCAATACGAAACAGAATTAGAAATGCTTGAGCAAAGGCAAACGGAACTGGAGCAAGTGACCGCGTTGGGTCAAAGCTGCAAACATCTCAGCCAAAATTTGGCCGAAAAAATCGCAAATCTACAGGAAATCCAAACGGAAATTGTTGAAAAAACCCGCAAAATGCAAAACCACGCTGAAGATCATTGCCCACTGTGTGAACGCCTTCTCAGCCCAGATGATGTGGCATTGCTGCTGAATAAATACCAAGTGGATTTGCAAAAAAACACGCAAGCGCTACAAGCTCTTGAGCGTGAAAGCAGCGAAAACGAAGCCCTGGCAGCAAATTGTCGCCAAGATTTTGTGAGACTGACCCGTGAGCTCAAACACAAAGATACCCTATTGCAAAAACTGGCACAGACCCGCCACCAAGTTGAAAAATTACAGGACCTGAAAGATCTTTTGATGGAAAGGGAAGCGGCCCTGCAAATCGCAGAGGGTTGGCAAAATTCGCTGGTCTGGCAAGCAGAGCAAACTGCCCATGAAGCCCTGATTGAGCGAATTGATAAGCTTCAATACAGCGAAGGAGAACACGCCAGGCTCCAGAGTGAGTTAACCAATCGGCAAGAGGCAGCACTCCGTCAGCGTGAGCTTCTCAAAGCGCAAGAAGCCATGCAAAGCCTTTTGCCCCGGCTAAAGGCCGCACAAGCAGAAAAAGCAAGCCTGGAAGAGGCCTATCAAAATCAGGCTTTTGGTATGGACATACGCAAAACAATCGCAGATCTTGAGGCCCATTTAGAACCTTTGGCCCATTTGCCAGAGACAATCAACAAAAACAAAGCTGAATTGCTGCGCCTTCGGGTCTATCAACAGAAATGGGAGGCATTAAAAGCAGGTCAAGAGGCCTGGGAGCAACTGTTGCAGCAGGAACAGCGTTTGCAAGCAGATTTTCACAGATTGCAAAGTGAAGCCGAAACAGTGGCAACGCAATTGGCTGAACTGCCAGCCTTAAATACCCGTCTGGAAGCCAATTTAGCACAGTTAACCCCACTTCTCTCGGCGCTCTCAAGCACCCAAAACCGAGAACGAGAATTACATGCCAAGCTTTTTTCTCTTGAAAAAGAATTGAGTGCCCTGTCAGAATTAAAAGTCGAATTGCTCGCGCACCAAAGTCAGTTTCAATCTTTGGAACAAGAACACAGACTGTATGCGGAATTGGTTGAAATTTTTGGTCAAAAGGGCATTCAGGCAGTGGTGATCGAAAATGCCCTGCCTGAAATTGAGCAGGCCGCCAATGACCTACTCAGCCAAATGACGGAGGGGCGAATGCACCTCAAATTTCAGACTTTAAAATCGCTCAAGTCACGGGATGCTTTAAGTGAAACCTTGGATATTTTTATCAGTGACGAATTGGGAACACGCAGCTATGAGACGTTCAGTGCGGGCGAGGCCTTTCGTGTCAATTTTGCGATTCGCCTGGCTATTTCACGCACCTTGGCCCGCCGGGCTGGAGCCAAACTCCAGACCCTCGTCATCGATGAGGGCTTTGGCAGCCAAGATACCCAAGGTAAAAGCCGCTTGGTTGAGGCTATAAATGCCGTCTCTGGCCTCTATGCCTGCATTTTGGTGATCACCCATGTCGACGATCTCAAATCGCTTTTTCCAACCCGAATCGAAGTTCAAAAATTCCCCGAAGGCTCCCGAATTCAACTATTGCAATAGTTCAATATGCGCATCAAAAAAATTTCAGCAATTTATGTTGACACTGTTAACATGAATTGCTATAGTTTATCTATAAGCCCAACAAACCAAAAGGAAATAAGTTTATGCAAGATATCAATCGCATTCCAAGTCAAATCCAACCCCAGCCCAAATTGAAAGATTTAAATCTCTCAACCAGCAGCAATTCAATCACAACCCATGATGATAAGGTCACAGAAACACCCATTCCCAGTTCCAATCCTGAGGCCTTTAAAACAGCCAACACAACCCAACACCCCCCCCTTCCCGAGACCCAAGAAATTGAAAAAACGCTTGAAAACACAGCTCCAAAAACCATTCAAAGCAACAAAAGTCAATTAGTCCAACATATGCTAGAGCAAGAACACCCCACCCCGCCAATGCCCCCCAAAGACAATACAGGCATGAATTCAGTTTCAGATATTCTCAAAACCAATTTTTCG
>JBIKWL010000314.1:0-2713 GCA_044356335.1 Candidatus Sericytochromatia bacterium | reverse complement strand
GATTCTGAAATAGGTTTATCACGGTTGAGGCCATGATTTGAAGTGACACCTTGGGTTTAATTGTAACAGTGAGTGCCACTTGTTGCAGTTGTAATTTGTCTTGAACTGAAACAGATGCGAGATCTAAAACAATTGGGAAATCTAAGCCCTTAATTTCCTGTCCCAAAGGTTCGGACCTCCTGCCCAAAGGTTCGGACCTCTCTGGCGAAAATAACACGATTAGAGTGATTGTCCCGACCAAAGCAATGCATGAGCCTTTCTGATCTTAGGCGTACGTTCTTTTCCGACTAACCCTTCAATTTTGATCAATCCCTGTTTCTGCCAATTATCAATCCAGCTTTTTAAGTCGCTTTCCCAGATTAAGGGAGTTTGTAAAGTGTCAATAAAAGCCACATCATAAGGCAAGCGAATTTTTGTCTTAAGCTTCTCCAACAATTGGTTTTTTGCTAAATTGAGATATCGTTCTCGCAGCTCATCAAAATATGTGCTGTCATGCATTTCTTCACTTTCAAATAAAGTGAGTTGACCTTGTGATTCTCTTTTTCGCTGCTGAGCATCTGCGCGCGCGGCTTCCATAGCTTTCATGGCTTTTTTCTCAGTCTCTTTAAACTTTTTAACGCCTAAAATATTCCGCGTTGCGTAAATCAGATGAAAGTGGGTTCTGTTTAAAAGGGGATTTAAAATAATCGCTGTACAAACGGCCTTGTAACCACCCCGCGATTTTATATTGTTGGCATAAGCACTTACCAACTTATCTTCGCGTTCAGCTTGTGGGATATTTTGAATTAACTCTCGATATTCAGAAGAACCAAATAAATTTTCAAAACTTTGTTGTGTTTCATCTGCTGGATGCTCTACAAAGCGACTGATAAAAGAAGTCATGAAGTTAATCATCACTTCACCTGATTGCATTTTTAGCAAGGGTTCAATTTGATCCATGCCAAAACCGCTCCAACCTGTGGGGTCAATAAAGAAAAAGGAAAAGGTATTGGGTCTTTTGTTTACAAAGAACCGAATGTCTTCAATGGCCTGTTCAAACGGTTTATTGAGGGTTTCGACTTCGAGTGTTGGTTGGTATTGTTCAAATTGCTGCGCGTAATCTGAAAGCCGTTTGTAGGCAGCGGGATCTATTTCCAAGAACAGACAACGCATATCGACATTTTTGTCTCTTTGCTTGTGGAATTTTTGAGCTTCCAATAATTGGCGAATGGCCAGGTCAAAAGACGTATCTTCAAAATTTTCTGTGGCCTCTTTCCAGGGGCCTGAAAAACAATCTACATAAGCAACAGAAGTGTGATTCGTAAATCCAATGATATGGGCCAACATGACCAAATAGTTTTTGAGAATCTCATGTTTAACAAAGCTCTGTTCTCGACCATGATAAAAATCGGGTATTGTCATTCAGCACTTCGTCTCACTTTTGTTGTTATTTTGCCGCTAATTCACGGATGAGCAATTTGCGTTTCTCTGGATCTGGAATTGGAAAATGCGGGCGCGAAGGCAAATCGCTGTAAGTTTTGCCATTGAGTTCTCGGCCTGTTTTGCTTTTCTGAACGCCCCCCCATTGTTTAAAGAAGAAGGGAATTTCAGCCTGTGCCGATTGTTCTTGAATGGATTGTACCCAAGCCGCTTGAATGGGGCGGGCCCCAGGCCCACTTTCTCCGCCGACAATAATCCAATTAATACCCTGCAAATTTAATTTTCCCAGATCTTCTAAAAGGGGTTCGATGGATAAGAACCTGACCTTGGCGGGGGCTGCCTGTAAGTCTTCGATGCGGGGCAGCCCATGTTTTTTGTTCTCAACACTGACTCCCCACCAGATATGCGGCTCCTGGGCTGCAAACGCCAGTTTTGACTTTAAGAGTTCGCTCAAGCGTTCTGAGCGTTTGGTTAAAACCTGAAAGGTATGCCAATTGGCTGCTTGCATGACTTTCACGACTTCAATAATGTAGGCATCGGGAACATCTTTGTGAAACAAATCGCTCATGGAATTGACAAAAATGGTGCGGGGTGTGGCCCAGGTGAGGGGCAGTGTCAGTTTTTCTGGCACCAAACGCAGGTCAAATCCCTGTTCAAAGGGGTGCCCAGGCACACCCCGAAAACGCTCTGAAAAAGTCTTGGCATAACAGTGGGCACAGCCGGGGGTAATTTGGGTACATCCCCTCACTGGATTCCAGGTTGCATCGGTCCACTCGATTTTGGATTTGTCACTCACGGAAGTACGCTTCTTTCTCAAAAGGCTGATCAAAGTCTGTATGGTTTTGTATGTCTCATTGTCTCATAACAACCAGCTAAATTCAAGCCGCGCAGTTGGCTCGGTTCGGACTTCTCAGGCAGCTTTATCCCCTTTTTTGATTTGAGTGTCCAGTTCTGAGATTTGAGTGCCCACTTAATTGCATTGAGTACCCAGTTCTGAGATTTGAGTGCCCACTTATTTCTTCCCCTTCTTGCTGTGTAGCCCCTGCGCCACTTCCTCCGCATAGCGCTGGTGGTTCAGCGCCAGCAGCCGGTCGAGCAGCTCTTGCCGCGCCGCTTCGTTGACCGTATAGCGCAGCCCCTGCTTGGTGGTGTGAAAGCCATGCCCCAGCGCCAAATCGCCCCAGCCATACGCCGCTGCCACGGCTTCGTCCATGGCCACATGCAAGCGGCGCAGCTCGGCGATTTCGGGGTGGCTCTCCCCCGGATCGTGAAAGCGGTTGTAGGTCTTGGTCAG
>JBIKWL010000060.1:0-33089 GCA_044356335.1 Candidatus Sericytochromatia bacterium | reverse complement strand
CCGCCATGCTGCCTGGACGGCAGATCCTGCTTGGTCTCCCGATGGAAAAAGTCTGGTCTTTGTCTCCACCCGCGATGGCAATCCCGAAATTTATCGCATCGAAAGCAATGGCAAGAATGAAAAGCGCCTGACCGAAAACCCAGCGGCAGAAGCCCATCCAGCCTGGGTGCCTTGATAGCCGCGAGTTTGAAGCAAAGCTATTCCAGCCTTTGAAAGAGCCCAGTACAATGAGAGGGGGATCTTTTTCCCCGCCCGCGCAAAGTGGGAATGCCCCGGCCTCCGATCGCACCTCTCTCCCATTTCCGCAGCGAGGCCAACACCGATATAAAGGAACCGCCATGTATTTCGAAAACGTCTCCATCATTGGGATGGGCTGTGTGGATGCCCCCCATCGTATCAGCTCCGCCAGCATCGAAGAACAATTAAAAGACAATATCCTGCGCTTTGGCATGCGCCCCAACCTGATTGAAGCCCTGACCGGTATCAGCGCACGCCGCTTTTGGGATCCGGGTGTACAGCCCAGCGATGCAGCCACCATGGCTGCCAGCCAAGCGCTCGAAAACGCCCATCTGCCCAAAGACAAAATTGGCGTGGTGATCAGTACCTCCGTCAGCAAAGACTATATCGAGCCCTCGGTGGCTGCTCTGGTACACGGCAATTTGGGCCTGCGTCCAGAATGCCTCAATTTTGACATTGGCAATGCCTGTCTGGCTTTTCTCAACGCCATGACCATTGCGGGCAATATGATCGAGCGCAATCAAATTGACTATGCCCTGGTGGTTTGCGGCGAAAGCAGCCGGGACATTGTCGAAAACACCTTGCCCCGCCTGCAAAACCCCGATGTCGAAGAAGACTATTTCCGCGCCCGCTTTGCGACCTTGACCCTCGGTTCGGGTGGTGTCGCCATTGTGCTGAGCCATTCCCGACTGGCTCCCGAAGGCCACCGCTTTTTGGGCGGGGTGAGTTTGGCCGATACCAAACACAGTCGCTTGTGTCTGGGCCAAAACCTCGATATGACCACCGATGCCAGCACCCTGCTGATGTCGGGCCTGACCTTGGCCGCCAAAACCTATGAATGTGCCAAAGCCGACCAGGACTGGGACAAAAAAGACTTCCGCCAGTACATCATGCACCAAGTGGGTGAAGTCCACCTGCGCAAATGCGCGGAGATCTTGGGCGTGCCCCACGAAAAAGTGCCCCGTATCTTCCCTGAATTTGGCAATGTCGGCCCGGCATCAATCCCTGTCACCTTGGCCAAGGTGGCCGAACAGGGTGAGATTCAAGCCGGTGACCGCGTGGCCCTGATGGGCATTGGCAGTGGGATTAATTGCTCGATGATGGAAGTGATCTGGTAATCACATTTCCATCTTGCCAGCAATCGCTTTAAACTCAGCTTCTGTCAAGATATTGTCTTTGTTGCTGTCGATCCGTTTAAAGCGCAGCGTTGCATGTTTAAGCACCTCTTCAAGCGAGACCTTGCCGTCTTTGTTGCTGTCCTGTTTTTTGAGGTAATCAGCCACGGGCTGCCGGGCCTGCCCGCGCACAAAGAAAGGCATCAGCTCCAGCACTTCATCGGTGGTAATAAAGCCATCGCGGTTGGTATCGGCTTTTTTAAAGCGATCACGGCTGATGGTCTGCATCTCCAGCAAGGTGACTTTGCCATCGCGGTTGAGGTCAATTTTGCCGAAGTTTTCGCCCCGGGGCTGGGCCCCAACGGGGGCAGACAGACTCAGGGTCAAGAGCAAAAAGAAAGTCAGCGTCAGTTGTTTATGGGGCATTTTTTTTCCTTTAAAATTCAGAATCCGGATCAAAGCTTAGTTTTATTCTAACCCCAAAACAAAGGGCTCAAGTGGAAAAGGGAAAATAATTAAGAGGCCCCCCATCAAACACAGCGTCACAATCAAAGCATATTTTCGCCCAGCCGTGAGTTGTCTCAGGCCAAAATAAATACCCCACAAACAAAAATTCAGCAGGTAAAAGCCCCCAAAAGAATCGCCAAGCTCTGGCCCCAGCCATTGAAATTGCCCATCAGGTTCGACCTTTAAAAAATAGGAACCCGCATACATTGCATTAAGACGTGAAGACCAAGTCTGGCCCAACAATGATGGAAAATGGCTTTCATTCGGTTTACTCCGCAAAACCCAAAATACAGTTTTTTCTTGAGCAAAGGCCCCTCGAAGGGGATAAACATCATCGGCGAGATGGCTATCATCGCCCGCCAAAGCGACCCAATCCAAATAGACCTTGTTGCCTAACGTATCTTGGTGTGAAGAGAGTAAAAGCTTGCGGTAAGTACAAATACTTGAGCCACAGTGGGAAAAAGTGATTTTTTCGAGCTGAATCCCTGGAGAAAGTGTCTTGATTTGTGTGATAGTGGGCTGCCCCCAAACGCGTGTATCGAACAGCCAAGGCTCTGGAGAGGACAAGATTTGAAGCGGTTGAATGGGAAACTTTGCTTCAGAAAAATGGTGCAGGAGAAAAAAACCAGGAATCGCATTGAATAACGCTGTAACAAACACCAAAAAAAAGATCTGTCTCGATGGCGAATAATACAGCCGGCAACCGAAAATAAACAGGAAAAAGAGGGATAAAAAAGCGAATACGCCCAACCCCATCAAACTGTTATCGTCTGAGCCAACCGGGCTCATCCAGACAAAACTCAAGAAGGCGATCACACAATAGATAAAACCTGCTTCCAACACAACCAATAGCGGAAAAACAGGCTTCAATGTCTCTTGCTTTTTTAGATTTACAAGCATATTCACTGTTCTATCTTAACATTCAGGCCCAAGTTAAAAATCCTGATCTTACGCTAAAATACTCAAACCAAGCCCCATGAGAAAGGCCCTCCATGCTCCAACCTCTCCAAAGCCACCTGAAGTCCCTGCTTGTGCTGCTCTGCCTGCTCTTTTTACAGGCCTGCAGTGCCGCAGCCATCCTGCCTTTGCCGCCCCTGCCCAACGGTGTGACCCAGCGCGACACCGGCAGTGTCTGGGAAATCAGCCCCAGTGGCACTCCCCAAGTGGGTCTGATCTTTTATCCCGGTGGGCTGGTCAGCCCCGACGCTTATGTGCCTCTTTTGGCACCTCTGGCCGAAAAAGGGGTCAAGGTGTTTGTTACCAAACCCTTTCTCAACCTGGCGGTTTTTGACGCAGAAGCGGCACTGGGCATAGCCAAAAAAGAGCCCCAGCTGAAATGGTTTTTGGCAGGTCATTCCCTCGGTGGGGCGATGGCCGTCAAAGCTGCAAAAAAAGAGCCTTCACTTTTTGCTGGTTTGGCCCTGCTCGGGGCCTATGCCGACAAAAACGACGTGATCACAGATGCCAATTTTCCCGTTTTGTCGATCTCAGCCAGCTTAGACGGGCTCAGCACCCCCACAAAAATTGAAGCGGCCAAAGGCTATTTGCCTGCCAACACACGGTACTGGGTGATTGAAGGGGGCAACCATGCCCAATTTGGCAATTATGGCCCCCAACAAGGCGATGGCAAAGCCAGCATTGATGCCGCAAACCAACAGCAGCAAACGCGTGAAGCGCTGCTGAAAATGATTTTCCCGGCGCCAAAGCCCCAGCCCTAATCACTGGGTTTAACGTTCCAGCAAGCCCAGGGCAAAGTTGCGCCCAAAGCCCCCTTTGAGCGCCATGTGAATCCAGACCATGGCATAGGGCTCCAAATAGCGTGCGCAGCTGAGAGGGCCAATAAAACGGCCCTCAAAGCCAATGGCAGAAGCCAAAGCCGCCACGGTTTTGCCGGCTTCGGAATCGTCGCTGCAAACAGGCATAAATACATGCCTCTCCCCGTACTGGGGCTGGGCCATATTTTCGGCCCCAGTGGTATTAAAGGCTTTAACCACTTTTGCTGAGGTCAATTTGGCGAGTTCTTCGGCCCCAGAGGTATCTGTGCCGATGGCCAGGCCCGCCAGCATTGGCTTGAGGGGGTTGGTACAGTCCACCAAAATTTTGCCCGCTAAAGCCAGGCTTTGCACCGTCTCCGCTGCCGCCGACCAGGGAGTGGCCAAAACGACCAGCTCTGCATCTTGCACGGCCTCGGCCAAGGTCTGAACCTGGGCCAGTGTTTGGTATTTTTCTGCCTGAGGCTCTCTGACTCCATAGGTCACATCGTGCCCCACCGCCGCAAATTGCTGTCCCAGGGCTTGGCCGACATTCCCAGCCCCAATAATGGCTATTTTCATATTTTTCTCCTTGAAATTTTATTTATCTGACTCAAAAATACTTCGCTCTTAATAATTTAACGCTCAAGCGCTGCCAGCACCAAACGGGCAGCGGCTGTGCCACTGTTCTGTTGCTGCCCGGTGATCAGATTGCCGTCGGCCAGCGCAAACGGCGTAAAAGCAGGTTTGACAACAAATGTGGTATTGGCCATTTTGCGGGCTTCGTCTTCAATCCAGAAAGGCTGAATTTTTTTACCGACAAATTTGTCGGCAAAGGCCTCTTCGCTGTTGGCAAAGCCGGTCCATTTTTTGCCCTGCACCAAATATTGCCCATTGGCGAGCTTGGCATCCAACAACACCGAAGTGGCATGGCAGACCAAGGCCGTGGGTTTGCCTGTGAGGTAAAACTGACTGACAAACTGGGCCAGGGGCTTGTTGCCTCTGAAGGTATACATGGGCGATTGGCCACCGACCAAGAAAATGGCCGCATAGTCAGCCGCTTTGACCTCAGACAGTTTGCGGGTATTTTTGAGCAAATCCCGATGCTGGGCAGAATGTTTCCAACCCAAAGAGAGCAGATCATGGGCACTGTAGCCGCTGCTGTCTTCGGGATCGGAATAATTGTCGAAGGTGATCTCACCGCCATTGGGGCTGACAATCTCCACGGCATAGCCCCCGTGGGTAAATTCCCAGTAGGGATGGGTCAATTCAGCGGCCCAAACCCCAATCGGCCAGCCCGTGGTTTGAGAGACCGCCGGGTTGGCGGCGATCATCAAAATTTTGCCTTTGCTCGGGGCTTGATCAGCCGCTTGGGTGGGCTGAGCCAAACTACCTGCGGTCAAGAGCAGCCCCAACGCCAGGGCCATTTTTTTTACATACTTTTTGATCATTGCCTGTCTTTCCTTTGTCTTTGCTTTTGTTTTTTTTGTGCCCCATCACAGGGGGGATTGATCTGGATTGTAGGCAATGAAAGAGGTAGAATGAAACAATCAAAACTCAGAGTTCCATTTTTGGGATAATAATCTATAGCGAGCAGGCCCTCCCCATGTCCTTGAATCTCAACGATCTGGCGATTTTTATCGAAGTGGCTGAAAAAGGCAGTTTTATTCAAGCGGCCCAGGCGCTCGGCCTGCCCAAAACCACCGTCAGTCGCCGGATTGCGGCCCTGGAAACGGCCTTGGGGTTTGGCCTGTTTTACCGTACCACCCGCCAGGTCAAACTCAGCCCCGATGGCGAAAAATACCTGCAAGCCTGTTCCCCAGCACTCAAAAGTTTGGAATCTGCCCATCAGCAATTGCAATCTGAGAAACACGAAGCACGGGGGCGTCTGCGTCTGGTGAGTTCGTTTGTGATTGGCAATGACCTCTTGAGCCCTGTATTGAGTGGTTTTCACAGCAGCTATCCAGAGATCCAGCTCGAAGTTTTGCTCGAAAACCGCTACTTGGATTTGCTCAAAGAAGAAATTGATCTGGCTTTGCGGGTCGGCCCCCTGCCCGATTCCAGCTTTTTGGCGCGTAGAATTGCGGTCTTTCAATACCAGCTCTGCGCCAGCGAGGCTTATCTCAAAACAGCCGGTTTGCCCCTGATCCCCGAAGATCTGCTGCACCACCGCTGTCTTTTGACCAGTTCTTCTAGACAAGCGGTGAGCTGGCATTTTGAAACAGCTGAGGGCGAACAGCGCAAAGTGCTCTTAAGCAGCTCATTTCGCTGCAATCATCTGGCACTCTGTCTGCAATTGGCGCAAGATGGTCTGGGCATTGCCCTGCTTCCCGATTTTATGGCCCGCCCCCATCTGCAGAGCGGTGAACTCACCCCATTACTCGAAAACTGGACCTGCCAGTCCCGCACCCTGTATGCCGTCTACCCGCCCCAACGGCAGACGCCACTGCCTGTGCGCCTGTTTTTGGACTATCTCAGCCAGCATTTGCCCTCGGGCTTAACGGCATAAATGGATTCAGCTCTGAACGGAGCTTAATTGTTCGACCAGCCCCGAACTGCGCTGAACCTTGCGCAGAATGCCCGCTCGCAAGACGGCCCCTTCGCCCCAGATTTCGACCTGTTCGCGGGCGCGGGTCAGGCCAGTATAGATCAGCTCGCGGCTGAGCAAGGGGTGTGGTTCGGGGGGGAGCACCAACAAAACCCGCTTGAATTCTGAGCCCTGGCTCTTGTGCACCGTGAGTGCCCAGGCGGTCTGGTGGGCCTTGAGCTGGGCCGGGCTAAAGCTGCGCAAATGGCCCTCGGCATGGCGAAACCAGACGCGGGGGTTCTGGCCGTCGGGGTTCCAGGTCAGGCCCAGATCGCCATTGTAGAGTGCATGTACATAGTCGTTTTCGCTGATTAAAACAGGCCGCAGATGGTACCAGTTTTGGTAGGTGGGCAAAGCGCCGCTTTGCAGCAGGGCCTGCTCCATCGCCCGATTCACGCTCTCAACCCCCTGACGCAGGGCCGCCAAGATGATCTGCGACTCCAGCGCGGCAAAGGCGACGTCGGGGCTGGGGGCCTGTAAATAAGGCGCGTAATCCGGCAAACGGGCCAAACAGCCCTGTTCCAGTGTCGGGGGCAGGGGCCGAAGTGAGATATCTGCGTAAGAGGGATCTTTGAGCAAGCTCAAGGCCTGTTCAGACTGCCCAGCATTCACAGCTCGGGCCAAATGGCCGATGCCACTTTCAGGGCCAAAGCGGCGGCTGAGCTGCAATTCAATCACACAGTTGTGGAAGGGATCCGGGCTGCTGTGAAAAGAGCCCGAGCAGGACGACAGCGGATCATCCCCCAAAAGGGGAGCCAGGGCCAGAATCCGTTCAGGGGTAAAGCTGGCAGCGGGAGCCGCTTGGCAAATATCCCCCAAGACACAGCCCGCTTCGACCGAGGCCAATTGATCGCGGTCGCCCAGCAGCACCAGCCGCGCATCGGGCCGAATCGCCTCCAGCAATTTGCTCATCAGGGCAAGATCAATCATCGAGGCCTCATCGACAATCACCACATCCCAGGGCAGGGGATGTCCGGCGTGGTGTACAAAGCGGTGGGAATGGGGAATAGTCCCCAAGAGCCGGTGCAGGGTCAAAGCCGTTTGGGGCCATTGGGCCTGCACTTCAGAGGGCAGATTGAGACGCGGCAAATTCAGATCCAGCGACTGTTTCATGCGCGCTGCGGCTTTGCCTGTGGGGGCCGCCAAGACCACTTTGAGCGCCGGGTTTTGTTCCAGCAGCAAAGCCAAAATCCGGCTAACGGTGGTGGTTTTGCCCGTCCCTGGCCCACCGGCGATCACGGTCAAATGGTTCAAAAGCACGTTGGCCGCAGCCAACGCTTGCCAGTCTGGCGCTGCCTGCGACTGTGGAAAAAGCGCCAAAAAGCGCGAAACCAAGGGCTGCAGTTCGAGTGACAGGGAGGCCTTGCCCCGTTGGCGCAGGATCTCAGCCAGACGTTTTTCGTAGCGCCAATAGCGCTGCAAATACAGGCGCTGACCCACCAGAATCAAAGGAAGATAGTCCCCGGCCTGGCCAACAATCTGGGGATGGGCCAGCAAAGCCGCCTGCCAGTCTGCCAAGGGCGGATAAGCCAGCTCACTCTCAAGACTGACCGACTGTTCAGCCAAAGTGGCCAGATCAGCACAGGCATTTTGGTGGAGCGTTGCTTCACTGGCCGCAACAGCCCCCAGCAAAAGCCTCAGGTCATCGCTGCCTGCCAAGTCTGAGATCAGTTTGACAAAGTGATAGGTCGTGGCAAAAAGGCCTTCTGGCAAAGTCAGACTCATTTTTCTGCTCCAAAGCGATGCGAGAGTTCCAGAATCAGCGCGGGATCTGGCGCTTCAAAAAAGACCCCATTGCCCGGCAAAGCCGGATTCATGCCCCGCAGAAACAAAACCAGGGCCCCGCCCAAATGCCCCTCGGGGCTGTAATCGGGCAATCGGTAACGCAGGTAGCGGTGCAAAGCCACCAAATAGAGATGGTATTGCAAAGGGTATAAATGCTGGGTCAGTGCCCGTTCAAGCGCCTCGGGCCGGTAGTCGCTATAGCGGCGGCCCAGCCAATTGGACTTATAATCGACGACATAATAGCGCCCTTGGTGTTCACAGACCAAATCGATCACCCCTTTAAACTGGCCCCGCAGGGGGCGGTCATCTAAATCAGGCAAATGGGCCCAACGTTGCGAGCTTTGCAGAACCTGCATCAGGGCCTGGGAACGCAAGTGACCCTGGATCGGAAACTGAAACGCCAATTCGGGCAAGCGCCGTGCAGGTGCGATCGCAGCCAAGTTAAAATCCAGCGGTGTTAAAGGGCTTTGCCAAATTTGGCCCAAAGCCGCCGCCAAAGGCACTTGCCAATCAGCTTCATAGCCGTGGCGGAGCAGAGCCTGAGTCAAAGATTCGGGCAACGATTCAGACAAAATTTCAGGCACAGGTTGCGGAATCAGGGTCTCCAAGAGCCAATGTAAAAAGGTCCCGTGGCGACCACCGCGGGGAAAATCCATCAGCGGGCCTTCTGCGGGTGCGTCAGGGCTGAGTGGAATTGCCTCGGATTCAGTTTCAGCGCTTTCGTCTTGCTGCTCTAACTGCTGCCAGGGCAATAAAAGCCCGGTTTCGAGCCCGATTTCGAATTGGGCCTGCAGAGCGCTAAAACTGCGCGCCACCCGCACAGGCGGAATCCGAGGCGGGGCGGGCAATTTCAGCGATTCCAGCGGGAGAGCAGGCGGGGCGGGCAATTTCAGCGATTCCAGCGGGAGAGCAGGCGGGGCAGGCACAGGATCTCCGCGCTGAAAATCGAGGGTCTGAATCTGCCAGGTGCCCTCACTGCGCGCTGCCGCTGCTTCCAATTGCGCCAGCAATGCTGCGCCACTGTCTGCGGAAAACAAATGCCCCAGAGCCGAAAATTCCAATTGATTGGCCCAGCCCCAGGCCAGCCAAAGTTTGTAGCGGGCGCGGGTCAGGGCCACATACGCCAGGCGCAAATCTTCTTGCAGCGCCTCAGCTTGTCTGAGCTTGGCCCTTTCGGCCAAATGCTCGCTGCCCAAATCCAGCAAGGGCTGACGGGTGTCGGGATCATTTGCACGCAAAGGCGCTTGGGCCAGGATTTTTTTGCCATCCCACAGATAAGGACAAAAGACCACAGGAAACTCCAGCCCTTTGCTGCGGTGAATGGTGAGAATCTGGACGGCATGGCGATCGGTTTCGAGCTGCAAAAGCAAATTTTCCTGATCCAAGCGACCGGCCTGACGCTCCCGTGCTAACCAAGCCACCAAGGCCTGCAAACTCGCATTCTGATTCAAGGCATAACTCTGCAATAATTCGCTCAAATGGCGCAGATTAGTGACCTGCCGCTCGCCCTCGGGGCCACTTAATAAACGGCGATAGAGTCCCTGGCTGCTGACCCACTCGCTCCACATCCGCGCAAAACCGTGTTCGGACCAATTCTGGCGGGCCAATTGAAAATGTGTCAGCCAATATTCCCAGCTCTGAGCAGATTGAGTTGTGTGAGTGACGTTTGGCTCCCCTCCCGTTTGCGCTTCAGTTTGAAGCAAATAGAGGTCTGTGGCGCTTAAGCCCACCAAAGGGCCTGCCAAGGCCTGTAAAACAGCCCCCCGCTGACTGGGCTGCAAAACCGCTTGGAGAAAGGTCTCTAACGCAGCAGCTTCGGGGCTGTTAAAAACCGTTTCTTGGGCATAGAGCACAGAGGGAATCCCCAAACGTTGCAAGGCTTCGCGTATGTGCTGACCCTGGGCATGGGTGCGCACCAAGACGGCAATATCTTGGGCCAAAAGCGGCCTCATAATTTGGCTTTGGGCGTCGTGGAGTTGGTATTGGTACGCACTGAGCATGTGGGCAATTTCAGCCGCCACCGCCCTGGGCAGTAAAAATTGCAATTTGTCTTTGGGCCAGGGTTTTAAATCTGCTTGGGTGGGAATCCAGGCAATTTCCAGGGGGGCATCCCCCGGAGGCGCTTGCCAATGCTCGGCTTTGGCCCCAGATGCCACGGGCACAAATTCAATCGCAGGGTCGGCAAAGGGATGTTCGCGCTCAAAGACGACTTCGAGAGCCCGCAAGAGACTTTTTTGCGAACGGAAATTGGTGTCTAAACTTTGCAATGCGCCCTCAGGCAGACCTTTGCGAATCTGAAGATAAGCCTGGATATCTGCCCCCCGAAAAGCATAGATCGACTGTTTGGGATCACCAATCAAAAAAAGTGGCCCCTCAGGGTAAATCCGTTTAAAAATCGCCGACTGTAAACTATCTGTATCCTGAAATTCATCAATCAAAGCCACGGGAATGGCTTGGCGCAGAGCCTCTGCCAATCCCTCTCCGTGCTCGGGGTCTTGCAAAGCCGTGTGTAAATGCCAGAGCAGATCGTCAAAAGAGAGCTGCTGCCGGGCCTTTTTTCCCCTCTGCAATTGGGCCTTTACCGCTTGCATACATTGCCTCAACCAGCGCAGGCGCAGGGCTTCTGAGAGGGGGGCCCAGGCCAAAGCTGCCGCTCGCAGGGCTTCAATACAGGCAAAGAAGCTGTGCTCGGGCTTAAATGCGCTCTGCGAAACGACAATTTGATCCAAGGCAAAATAGTTTAATTTGTGATCATCTTCAGGCAAATGGGGCTCGGGGTGAGAAAAATAGCCATCCAGAGCCGTGGCCCGGCTCGGCAAAAATCGCAGTTGAAAGGATTTGCCTTTGAATTGGGAGGCCTCGGCCAAAATGTCTGAGCGATCGCTGCGCCACAGGGCCTGGGCCTGAAAATACAGGGCCGAAAACGTCTCATGGGCCAACTGCCAATCGGCCCCCAAGCAATCCTGTTCTGCGGCCTGTTCTACTTGTAGTTGATGCAAAAGCTTGAGCCCATGTAAACCCAGCAACGGCAAGGCTTGATTAACAAGGCATTCAGGGCTCCAGCCCGCATCCAAGATCGGCAATACCCGCTCCACTTCGGGCCGATAAATCTGCTTGCGCCAAAAATCTTCAATCGCCTGGCTGAGCAAAAGCCGCTGGTCGGAAATCACCTCAAATTGCAGTGCCTGGGCGCTGCGCAGGGGAAAGCGGCTCAAGGCCCATTGGCAAAAGGCATGAATGGTAGAAATGCGTGCCAGATCCATATCTGCCAGGGCTTGGCGCAATAAACCCACCAGCGCTGGGTCTCCCCGTTTGGGCAAGAGCCAGGCCTGAAAAAAGGGATCTTCACTCTGGCCACTGCTCAGACAATCCAGCGCCGCCTTCAGGCGTGAGCGCAAACGGGCCTGCAATTCCTGGGTCGCAGCTTCGGTAAAGGTCACAATCAAAATCTCTTCGATTTTCAGCCTGCGCTCCAGCAAGAGCCGCAGGCAGAGATTGACCAAGGTGTACGTTTTGCCAGTTCCGGCGCTGGCTTCGATCATCTGCCGCCCCTCCAGGGAAGCCGTGAGTAAATTAAAAGCAGGGGGGCTCATAATCCCAGGGCCTCCAACCCAGCCAGGGGTGTCTCTTGCAAATAGCCTTGCAAGGGCAAATATAGCCGCAGCAAAGTCTCTTCGGCCTCGGGGGTCTGAACCCAATCGGGAGAGAGACACAGGGCATAATCTGCATTTTCAGATTCACCCCCAAAGACATAATTGCCCTTCCAGCGGTTTTCGGCCGCCACACGGGCCTTTTCAGGGCCTTTTTCGCGGGCCTCAAAAAAGGCCCAAGCGCTCTCCAAAGCCACAGGCAGGGGTTTTTGCAAACCCTGTTCATAGAGTTTGAGGTATTGCTCGAGCAAATACGCAGGCTCTTGCACAGGGGTATAACTCAGATGGAGGGCTTGGCCTTTGCTCAAACCGATTTGAGTCACCGTTTGCGCCCCCGTTTGGGAAAGGCCCAGGGCCCCCAAAAGCAGATGGTAAAGCCAGATCTGCAGCCGGTCAGCGGCTTTGATCCCCGAAAGCCGCGTAAAGATCAGTCCCTTTTCAAACAGTGGGGCCAATTCGCCCTGAATTTCCCAGTCCCCCAATTGAAGCACAAAATTTTCAGCGGCCAGCGGCGCGCCGGTTAAGTGACTGAGCTGTGCAGCCAAAGGGCTGACCTCGGCCTGAATCCGTTGACAGATTTGTCTGCCGCTCAAGCCCAAAGGCAGGTGATTGCTGGCCTTTAAGCGTTCAAAAAAGGCCTCAGAGGCCTGCCCCTGCAAGAGCCAATTCAAATAATCTTCACGCAGGCGCCAGATCTCCAGGGCATTGAGTTGAAAGCGTTCGTTTTGCACGGGTTGCCAGGCATTTTGCCAAAGCGACAGCCCCAGGCGCTGCCTGAGAAAGGCCCTGGAGGGATGTTTAAAAAAGGCCAAAAACGCGCTCCAATCTAAGCTTTGAAGCCGCGCTCCCTCTGTTTTGATTTCGGGCAAAGCGCGATCGACAAAGGGACGCGGCAAGACCTGCGCAGAAAGGTGTGGAGACAAGCGCTGGTTTTGCAAGGCCAAAGCCTCTTCATAAGCGGTTTGGGCATAAGCCCGCGCTGGATTGGGCTGGGGCTGAAAATACCCCGACGCAAAGGGGTGCAAAGGATGGAGCAGCACCGGAATTTTGAGGATGACCGTTTTTGCACAGGCCATCACGGCATCTTGCAATTCGGAAATCAAGACCGAAGGCGGCAATTCCAGATTGTCACGCACGCGCCGCCCAGTATAACTCAGGTAGAACCGATCCCTGGCTGAAAACAGTGTCTCTAAAAAAAGCTGCCGATCGGCCTGTCGCAGCGAAGGGTCGCCCAAACGCGGGGCTTCAGCCAGCAGGTCTAATTCATGTGCATGATCCGCTCGGGGCAAAACCCCGCTGTTCAAGCCCAGAAAACAGATCACCCGAAAGGGCACACCCCACAATTGGGCGGGGGTGGCAAAGGTGATCAGCCCTGTCGGGATGTCGCGAAAGGACACTTGATGCCACTGTTTTTCCAAAAATGTACGCACACCGCCGAGCGAAATTTCTTCGGGGGCCACGCCGACCAAGTCTTGCAGATTCGCCAATTGGGCCAAAAGCACATGCCACTGCTCGAGATCGCTGGGCAGCGGGCTCAACAGGCGCTGGGCCAAATGGGGCAGAATTTGCGCCCAGCGCTCAGGGGCCTGGGGCGATCTCAAAATCTTAACGGCCTGTTCCAGGGTCTGGAAGAAGTCCAATAATTGCCCCAAGAGATGCACCGCATGGCCTTCCATGGCAGGATAGGGCAAAAGTCCGGCAAAAGGAGGCTGTCCTTCATCGTGCAGGGCAAAACCAAGTAAAAGCCGCTGCAAACCTTGCTGCCAGCTATTTTCACCAAAATGCGGCAAGTCGAGCTGAGAGCGGTGCTCGGCGTCTAAGCCCCAGCGAATTTCCACCGCTTCGAGCCATTGGCTGATCTGCGCCAAGGCCTCAGCATCAAAGCCAAAGCGGCGGGCCACAGACCCCTGTTCCAAAAAGGCCAAGACCTCATCGCGGCTCAGGCGGCTGCCACTGAGTTCAAACAAACTGCGCAGGGCCAGCTGTGCGTCGCTGCGAAAATCATCTGGCGGGACAATCCGAAAGGGCAGACGCTCAGCGCTGCCCGTGGGGCGATAAAAAACCCCTTCTATCAGCGGCGCATAACTCTCCAAAGTGGGAATCACCACGGCAATATCACCGGGCAATAAATCGGGCAGGGTTTCAAAACAGGCCAATAAATAATTGTGCAAGACCTCCAATTCACGCAAAGGACCGTGGGTCACATGAATTTGCAGACTGTCTGAATCGCTGGCCAGCCGGGCCAGTTGTGCCGGTGTTGATGTCTGTTCGGGCTCTTCGCCCCTGAGATGGCCCTGCAAAGCCTGCAAAAGGGTCAAGACAGGCGCTGGCAAAGCCGCTGACAAAGACACAGATTCAGCTCCCCGTTCAAGCAACAAAGGCAGGGTCGTGAGCGGCTGGGTCAGGTACAGGCGGGTGGGAATCCACGTGGCCAAAGCCACCAACAGCTCGCAGTAAAACGGGGGCAAATCTGTGGGGGCAAAGAGCGTCAGGCGTGCAGGCAAACCCTTTGCAAATAAGGGCCCCGTTTGCCCATCCGCGTGTTGTTGGCTTTGCAGGCGTTGAAGGATCTCAGCTTGCAAAGCTGCCCGGTGCAAAGCGCCCGCGCCAGAGGTCTGACAGAGGAAATGCCAAACCAGCCCCGCCCAACTGCCATCTGGGGCCTGGCTCCATTCGCGCAAAAGCGCAGGGCGATAGAGGCTGAGTAATTCCAATTGTTCAGCCATGACTTGCGCCAATTGCATGCGGGCCGAGGCCCCCGCATAGCGCAGCAGCCAATTTTGGAGCAGCGCCAAGGCAGGTTCTGCCAGCAGACTGTCCAGGTGGCGAAAGATCAGCCACAGGCTCTCTGTATAATCCAGACGTGGCAGGGGCAAATCGGGCAAGGGCAAATCGGGCAAGGGCAAATCCGACAAAACCAAACACGCCAATTCCCACAGACCGTCTTGGGGCAAAGCCACTTTGGCATGGCTCCAGACACCGATTGTTTCAGCGAGGTGATTCTCCAGCCAAGACTTCATCCCGCCATGGGGCAAAAGCAGCCATTCAGGCGCAAAGGGATCCGCCACGGGCTCAAGCAAAAGCCGCTCAGCCAAGTCATCAGCAAGCGTCTCAAGCTGCGGATGAGAAATGATCTGCAGATGCAAAGGCTTAGAGATCAAAGAGCGGGGTATTTTCGCCGCGGCTCAATTCTGAATAGCTCTCCCGTTCACGAATCACGGCAAATTCTGCCCCTTTCACCAGCACTTCTGCAGGTCGGGGATACGAATTGTACTGAGAGGCCATACTATAACCATAAGCCCCGCTGCTCATCACAGCCAGCAAATCGCCGGGTTCAACAGGAGACAATTCGCGGTCGAGGGCAAAGAAATCACCGCTTTCACAAATCGGGCCGACCACATCGACCACCCAGGGCGCACCTTCGCGCTTTTTGACGGGCTGAATCGCCTGCCAAGCCTGATAAAGTGCGGGACGAATCAAATGGTTCATGCCCGAATCGACAATCACAAAGGTCTTTTCTTCGTGGCGCTTGAGGTATTGCACCTCGGTCAGAAGCAAACCTGCGTTGCCGACCAGCACGCGGCCCGGTTCAAAGATCAGGGTACAGTCCAGGCCCTCTGTCTCCTCGCGGATGCGCGCCGCATATTCATCGGGATGCGGGGGTGTTTCATCCTGATAGGGAATGCCCAAGCCACCGCCCAAATCGAGATAGCGAATCGGCAATTGGTACTGGCTGCGCAAATCGTGGATCAGCTCTTTGAGTTTGTGCAGAGCATCAACAAAGGGGTCGAGTTCGGTAATCTGCGAGCCAATATGGCAGTCCACCCCATGCACGGCGATATGGGAGAGGGTTTTGGCCTTTTCAAACAGGCGCAGGGCATCGTTGATCGCGATCCCAAATTTACTCTTTTTGAGGCCCGTGGCAATATACGGATGGGTCTTGGGATCAATATCTGGGTTCACCCGCAGGGCCACACGGGCCTTGATACCCTGTTGGGAGGCCACATGCTGAATCCGCTCCAACTCGCCTTCGGACTCAACATTAAACATCAAAATATCTGCCTGCAGGGCCATCGCAATTTCGGCCTCGGTTTTGCCCACACCCGAAAAGACAATTTTCTGGGGCGCCGCTCCCGCTTGCATGGCCCGGTACAATTCACCGCCGGAAACAATGTCGAGGCCCCCACCGCGCTGCAAGAAAATCTGCAATATGGAGCGGTTGGAATTGGCTTTCATCGAATAACAGATCAAATGGGGAATGCCTTCGAGGGCCTGGGCAAAGACATTAAAATGGCGCTCCAGGGTGCGATGGCTGTAGACATAACAAGGTGTGCCGACCTTTTGAGCGATCTCGCTCAGGGCCACTTCTTCACAATACAATTCCCCGTGCTGAGTTTCAAAATAATGAATCGTCCGAACTCCTTCAAAAAAAGATCACGTTTCTAAAAATTTCTAAAAATTTTTTGTCTGGCTAGATTGTAACACGCAAGATACAATGTTATGATTTCTATAAGAAAGTTAAGTAAAGATTAACAAAGATTAAATCCAGTTAAATGAGGTTAAGAAAATATGTACGTTGGTTTAACTCCTTATCACGCCCGCATGGTTGCCAATAATGTGGATTATAACTGGAATGGCCGCATCGATAACCGCGAATTGGATTTTAAAAATGGCGCCAAACGCCTTGTAGATACCGATCGCAATGGCAATGTCAGCACCGAAGAATTGGCCCAGTCTCTGATGCGCGGCGATATTTATATTTCCAACGACCGCAAAGCTTATCCCGCTTATTATAGCCGCCCTGGTTTTGGCCAGCCTGGCTACACCAATCCCGGTTATGGTTATGGCCGCCCCGGTTATGGTGGCTTCCCTCCCCATCCCCGTTATCCCGGTAGCTACGCCCCTTATCCCCAAGCGCCCGGCTATCCCTACCAGAACCGCAATATCTCTTCAGGTGAAAATGCTGCGATCAGCACTGTTGTCGGCGCGGGTGTGGGTGCCGGTGTCGGTTATGCCGTCAGCGGCCCTGTTGGTGTGGCTCCCGGTGCCGCTATCGGTGGTATTATTGGCCTGATTGGCAGCCTTTTCGATTAATTAACACGTATTTTTTAACCTCCCTGGCCTCTTTTATATAAAGAGGCCTTTTTTCTTGGGGTCAGCATTTCGGCTTGGTTATGGATTAATTTTTAATTAATTCTGGTTAAGCCCAGACAAGAGAGAGCAGGCGCAATCGGATAATCTGTTTTAATCACAGTCCTCAGGAGTCAGATAGAAATGCAAGTCAATCCCAATAAACAACCGATGAATATCACCAGTAAAGGCCCTATCAAAGCGACTGAAGCAGTCAATCAAGCTTCTGAAGCCACAGCAGCCCAGGCCAAAAAGCTTGATTTGAGCAATATGGAAGATCATCACAGCCATTCTATTCTGCCCGGTGGCTGCGTCATTCACCCCACAACGCCTCTGTTTAAAGGCCCTGAAACCACCATCGAAAAGACCCTTGATCGCTCTCTGGGTAAATATCCCGGCGCCCAACAAAATGCCTTGGAATCCTTCCATAACCAAATTGACAACATGACCCCCGGTGAACTCGATGATATGAAAGACGCAATCGTCAAACGCATGTCCAGTCCTGACAGCTCACAACGTGAACGGGATACGTTGCAGAAAATGTATGAAATAACAGATGCCGTTGCAGAAAATCGTTTGCCTCCGCATGTGGGTATGAGTGATACAATTGATTTCGTCAAACCTTTTCCGACCCTCCCTGGCAAGCCTTTTCCGACCATCCCAGGTTTGGAAAGCCGTTTTGAAGAAGAAGGTCGGGCTTTCGGACATGAACTGAAAAAATTGAATTAATTCCGCCAAATTGAACAGCCGCTCAGAAGAGCGGCTGTTTTTTCTTGGTTAAATAGCCAGAGAAAAAGCCCCGGTTCTAGCCAACCGGGGCCTTAGAGCGAATCAGGACTTAAAACAATTTTTCAGGCAACCGCTGTGCGGTCCTCAATCCGTTGCGCGAGATCGCGATTGAGGGGGTCGAGACCCTTGGCGACTTCAAACATCTCTGAAGCAGAGGAGTCATCGCCCATCTTTTGGTAGGCGCAGGCCAAATTATAGGCCAAAACCGGCGATTTTTTATCGTAATCACAGGCCGCTTCATAAAAGAGCGTTGCGGCTTCATAATCGCCATCTTGATAGGCTGCGAGGCCTTCTTCAGACAGCATTTTGGCTGCACCCAAATGGGCAGGGTCATCGGTTTCGAGGGCCACGGCTTGTGTGGCTTGCGTGGCTTTGGTCTTGCCTGTTTCGGTCAAACGCGAACCAAAGCTGATGTCTTTTTCCGCAAAGGCGTACACCCGAGAACCCGCACCGCTCACATCGGTGGTGTCAGAGAGGGGAGCCTCTGGGGTAGCCGGGGCCTGAACCGCAGGGGCTTCTGGGGCTGTTTCTGAGCCGGGTGTGACAGAGGCAGGAGTAAGCGGGGCTGCAGATTGCAGACCGCTCTTCTGATAGTGATTATCAAATGGGGTATTTGTGTTTACATTCAAACTCATAACAGCGTTCCTTTGATGCGAATAAATCGCTTTACCTCTGTTTGTCTCTGAGAATGATATACCCAGGCCTTTTTATTTTTATGCAATCCTTGGGGTTTTTCAGAGAAAAAATTGTTTAATTGCGTTCTGTAAATTGTCCACGTAAATCGCTCACTGCGTTTGAGGGGCTCAGCAGGGTATCCAAACAACGCGAGAGCGGCAGTGCAGGATTTTTTTTGCGAAAAGAACGAAATTCCTGAATAAAACTTTTATAGTCTGCGGACTGGACTTTGTTTTTGGTTTGCAACATGGTGTATAGCTCCTTCTGGTGTTAAAAACCGCTAATCATCGTACCACGATTTTTGTGCAAATTGACGTGAGAAACGACCATTTAGATTATCTGACCCAGCACAATCAGAGACTTGTTTTAGGCCTGAGTAAGCATTTCAAGGCTTAAACAAAGATAATAAAAAATTTATTTTATGTTAACTCAGGCTTAATTTTAGAGGCGTCAGTTTCAGGGGCACAACAGGGATAGATAAAACAAGTAAGATTTAATTTTTTGAGGTATCTGCCATGAGCTTCTCGATCTCGAACAATCCCATCGCCAAGTTTTTTGGTTCTGCCGGTACGTCGGTGACCCCTTCGGCCACCACAGCACCTGTCCCCAACACACCGACCATGCCCAGCGACAGCGTCCAGCTCTCGAATGCCTCCACCCAACCGATGGAAGCCGGTTTTTTCAAAAAAGTCGGGGATGTCTTTGGGGAAACCTTCAGCGATCTGGCTTATAGCATGAACATGGGTGAAACCTATCGCCTCGTCGACCGCGAGTTCCGCCAGGTAGATATCAACCAAGACGGACAATTGAACCACGGCGAATTTACGGTGGCGACCCTCAATCCCTTTGAATTTCAAAATGCCGATCGCAATTACGATGGCCGTGTGACCATGAATGAATACGCCAAATACCGCAAAGAGCGTCTTGAAGTAACCTTCAAACAAAAAGATGCCAACGCTGATCGCTTTTTAAACATAACCGAAGTCGGTGCTGTAGGCCGTTATTACCTCGCCAACCGCGATCCCCGTGTGGATTCCAACGGCGATGGCCTGATGAACAAACGCGAATATGTGCGCGCTCAGCTCACACTCGGCATCAGCATCCGCGATATTCTCGGCTTCTAAATCTTACTTAACCTATTCTGGCAGATACAAACAAAGCCCCTGGTGAAATTCACCAGGGGCTTTTCGCTGGGGAGAGAAGGCCTTTTAAGGCTTTCTCTCCTCGCATTTAAAGTTTAGAAACGGAAACGCAGGTTCAGTTCGCCACCGATATCACCAAAGATCGTGTTGCTGCCAGCATTCATGTAACGGGTGTCTTTATAACCCAGTTCCACAGAGAAGGTGCTGTAAGCAGGGATGGTGATACCCAGGAAAGCGTCGTTCTTCCACTGAATATTGTCGTTGATATTGGCGGTCTGACCAATGAAATAGGTGAAGGCATCACGGGCGACAATGCTGAACCAAGAGCCAATCGGGATCTCGAGGTCAATTCGACCACGGGGACCGTGGTTGGCGTAGCTGTAGTTCACACCAAAGAGCTGCAGGTAGTCATAACCCACACCCACCAAGAGACCGACTTCCTGGGCCGAGCCCTGGAGTTTCCAGAGCAAACCACCCCCGGCGGTCAGACGGGAGTTGAGATCAGTGGTCTGTTTTGTACCATTGGCCAACATTTGGCTTGCTTTGAATTTGCCTCCGCCTTCATACATCATCAGATCACCGTGCAGGTCAATCCCGAAGTGATTGTATTCATTGGCACTCAGAGGGGTCCAATCCAAGCTGGCATTGGGGCCATAGATAAAGCCAATATCATTGGGGTTGGTCGCAGTTGCCACGTTAGAGACTTTAAAGTCGCCGCCGAGACGGATATCGAGCTTCTTGACGGGAACCTTGGTGGCCACAGGCACAGGGGTTGGGGTCGGAGCTGGGGTCGGTTTGGCCGTAGGCACAGCTGTGGGCACGGGGGTCGGAGCGGGAGTCAGGGGGATCAGGTAGGTATCCACATAGCGGATAAATTCGCGGATTGTGGCTGCGGCTTCGTAGCGGGTTAAGCGCTTGCCACCCCGGAAAGAAGCGTCCGGGTAGCCGTCCATGATCTGGTATTTGTCGACGATTTCGTTGACGGCTTTGGTGGCCCAATGATCAGCAGGCAAATCCTGGATTTGGCTGACGCGGTCGCGGCGGGCCAAAGAGGGAGAGGTGCCTTTGCTTTCGAGCAAGGTGAAATAATTGTACATTTCGAAGGCAATTTCGTAGCGGCTGATGGGCTCATCACCCATGAAGCGCTTGCCGGGCATGGGTTGCATAATGCCGTATTCATTCACAATAGAATTGACCGTTTTAGCCTGGGCGGCATCGACATCGGTCATTTCAGCATCATTTGCATCACCGAGCTTGCGCAGGTCTTTGCCGCTGATAGATTCGAGTTTTTTCACAGCGTTGTGGAAAATTTGAGCCAATTCATAACGGGTCAGCAAATCGTTGCCTTTGAACTGATTGGCGGATTTGGGGGACATAATGTCGAGTTCTTCAACCAGCACTTTAACGGCGTTATAGGCCCAGTGATTGGTGGGGACATCGGTCAGGTCTTCGACATTCATAGCGAGTTGATAAGCAGCAGGAGCAGCAGTGTTTTGAGCAGAAGCCAGGCCGACTGGCAAGGTGACCAGGATCGAACTGGCCATCAGGATTCCAAGCATACGTTTATTCATTAAGTTGTGCCTCCGTGGCGTTGATGTTATAGGATAAATTTTGGGACAATGACCTTTTTAAGGGGTGCAGAGGAGCTAAAACGCCAGTCCAGAAGGACGCCCTCTGCTTCTAGCTAATTTAAATACATTTTAGCGGAATTATCTTCGTGTTGGTGACAAGCAGAGCAAAAGCTATGAAGCTGGGGGCTCTATTTTGATCAGATATGTATTCACATAGAGAATAAAGGCGCGAAGAATGGCTGCTCCTTCATAACGGGTGAGACGCTTGCCTCCCCGAAAAGAGCCATCTGGATAACCATCCATCACTTGGTATTTGTCGACCATCTCAGTCACTGACTTGGTGGCCCAGTGATCCGCAGGCAGGTCTTTTATTTGACCCGCGCGGTTGCGCCGAGTGGGAGCTGTACCGGTGCCCAAGCCTTCGAGCAAAGTAAAATAATTGTGGAGTTCGTAGGCAATTTCGTAACGGTTGAGGGGATCTTCTCCCCAGAATTTCCGCGCGGGCATCGGCAACATGATTTGATAATCATTGACAATGGCGTCGACAGCCTCTTTGTGGGCCGGTGCCACATCGACAAATTGGGTCGGGGGGGGGCCACCTACTTTGCGCAGATCTTTGCCACTGGCGGCTTCCAGTTTTTTGACCGCCCGATAAAAAATTTCAGCCAGTTCATAGCGGGTCAATAAATCATTGCCTTTAAATTGGTTGGCGGTTTTCAGCGGCATAATTTTTAAATCTGCCACCAAGACTTTCACGGCCGGATAAGACCAGTGATCCTTGGGCAAATCCAAGATATCGTCGGGATTCATCACGGCTGCCAATTGATAGCTTTGGGGCTTTGCCAGAGCAGCATCCCCGCTTACAGGCAAAAACGACAGCAGCACGGAAACACTTAGACAGATCTTCAACATATGTTTATTCATTTCATTTAGCCTCTTGTCATGGGTATCGTACCGCTAACTGAATACTTAAGTGTATTTTCACGCTGTTTTGCTCAAAAATCTTTTCCTGCCAAGCAGCGAAAAGCGCTTTAAGATTGCAAGCGTGAGGCCAAAAGATTGGCCATATACTGAAACTGGGTTTCGACAAATTGCTGAATCAAATCCGAAAAGGGGTGAACCTGGGTAAATTCAGTCCGGCCAAAGAAGCGCCCGAGATGGATTTGGTATTGCATTTCCAGCTCTTTGACATCACCACTGGTAGGATCGGTTTCTGTGATCGAAAAGGCCTGTAAATGTTCCAGCATCAAGGCATAGGCAAAGTCAAAGATATAAGTGTGCTGCAAGGGCTTGAGTTCGCGCACCAAGGACTCCAATTCCTGCCCCCAGAGCGGCCCAATATGTTCACGTACCTCGGCAGAGGCCGACCACAGCCAAGCCAATCGCGTATCAAAGGTCAAAAGCCAGTTTTTATAGACCTGAACGCGCTCAGCCTGTTCCATTTTGCGTTGAATCGCAGGCACTGAGCGCACCTGTACTTCGTTTTCACCGGCAAAAAAGCCCAAATCGGTATTGGGGGCGCATTCCAGCAATTCAATTAATTCCCGTTCATCCCCTTCATCGACAGTCTCAGAACCGCTTAAGAAGACACTGAGAATTTTTTGACCTGCGCTGACTTTGCCCTGCAAAGGAGATTCGGGATAGACATAGATCACCATCGGAAACCAGCCATCGTAAGTGGCATCATAACTCATGGCAACGATCAACCCCAGGGTAGGCATGAGCTTGATCAGGCGCACCACATCTTCGCGGGGCACCACCGCTCGGGCCTGGGTAATCCGTTGCAAACTCTCTTTGGCATAGCTGTTCTCCGCATCAAATTTGAGCACCTGCTCAAAGACCTCGGTCGCCTCCTGGGGGCGAAAACTGGTCTCATACAACATGCCCAAAGTCAGCAAACTTGTCGTGTCTTTGCGGTTTTCTTTGATCGCTTGGCGGTACTCACGGATGGCAAAGCCATAAAAATTGAGCTGGGTATAAATATAACCGAGATTGGCGTAAATAAAGGCTTTGATCTCAGGGGGTTGATTGAGTTTGAGCGCCCGGCGAAATTCGGCAAGAGCAGTATTGGTCTCACCCAATTGTAAATAGGCCTGGCCCAAATTCGGACGGACCTGGCGCTCCATATCGGCAGAGTTGTCGATCTCCAGCACTTGCATAAATTTTTTGATCGCCGTGTCGGGGTGGTTATTTTTGAGGGCCGACAGGGCGATATTAAAACTGCTGCTGGCATCTTGGGTCTGTTCCACCAACTCAGAAATATTTTTCTTGAGGTGGGCCTTTTTTTCGACAGCTGCCGCGAGGGGATTGTTTTCGTATTTACTCATGTTTTTATTTTAAGCCCAGAGGGCCTTTACTGTCTCCCCCCCGTATAGACAAATGCTATAGACAAAAGCGCCAGACAAAAGGCACAGACAAAAGTCTCAGACGTCAGCTTTGCCACTGCGGCATCTATAACTTTGGTTCAAAGGTCTTTTGTAATTGAAAGGAATCCCATGGCAATCAACAACAATCCCATCAAGTCAACCGTTGAGACGTTTAAACAAATGAATCAAGTTGTGAAAACAACGGTGGAAGCAACTGCCGATTTATTTCACGATGCCGACGGCGACAAAACCGATCTGGATGATATCAAACGAGAAGCTGGAAAACTTTCAGGGGGAGAACAAGTGGCCTTAACCGTTGGCACAATTGCCACTGGGGGTGCCTTGCCTGTGATCTCACTCCTCACAGAAGGCGCTGTCACGCTCACCAATAAAGCGGCAAAAGAAGTGGGTTCGGGCTTGAATAAAGCTGGAGAAGCCGTCAGCCAAGCTGTTAAAGACAAATACAGCAATCCCCCAGAGAAGCCCCTGGCCGATAAACTCGGCAAAGAGCTGAAAAAAGCCGGCGACAAAATCGAAGAAGCCGTCGATGATCTCCAAGATGGACGCACCTATCGGGATGTTAAAAAAGAAGTTAAACGCGGCATCCGCGACAATTTCACCGAACAGACCCCCCTTCAAAAAGTGGGCAGCCAGCTCAGAGATGGATTTGAAGATGCCATCGACAATCTCTCAGATATCGTCGATGATATCCAAGATGGCCGCATGGAGAAAAAAATTCGCAAGGCCTTTGATGATTAAAGCCAAACGCATCTGGTAATATATCTTAATACATGCCCTCGTAGCTCAGTGGATAGAGCACCGGTTTCCTAAATCGTAGGTCGCAAGTTCGAGTCTTGCCGGGGGCGTGTTCCCATTTTTTGTTGGCTCTTTTGCAGATAGAGCCAAAACAGCCCCAGGGCCAAAAGCAATGTGGGCACAAGCCGCAAACAGCCGTGCTGCCAGACCATGCGCAATGCCCCAGCATGTAAAAAACCACTGGCTGCCCGCTGCCAAAGTATTATTCCCAAACACGCAGACAAGCCAAGCAAAAGTCCCACGGTCCGCAGGGCCCCCTTTGCAGGCCTTGACGAAGACGCAAAAGGAGCTGAATCTGCGTTCATACGACGGGTCAGCCATGGGCCTGCTTGCAAGGTCAGGCCAACCAGAACACCGGGTTTAAACCATTCGGCGGCCAGCAACAAAGCCACCGGCCAAGCGGGTTCGAGGCTTTGGGTATAGCGTTCAAACAACTGGCTCTGGAACATTTCCAGGGCCGTCTGAGGCAAAACGCGTCCCTCCTGAAAGAGAAAAAAGGGCAGCCACAGCCCTCCCGCTGGGGTTTGAAGCAAAAGCGGCAGCGCATGGATCAGCGAAACAGATTCATGGGCCAGCCAAAAACAGGCGGCCAGGACAGCGGTTTGTCGCCAAGCCACTGCCTGCTCCACTCGCAAATGGGTGCGCAGACTGAGCAAAAGCAAGCTTCCCAAACAGAGCAAAGCAGCCTGAACAGGCGGCAGCCAATGTAATTGTCCCGCCAATAAACATCCGCCGAGGCTTCCAGAGAGCAAGATCAGTTCGCTCCAACTGTGACGCCGCTGCCAAAACAAACAGAGAACCAGCCCACACCACGCCCAGGCATAGATCTCTGAGGCAAGGCTCAAGGCAAATTCGTGCCAGATTGCAGCGGGGGTATGCAAATCTTGCAATTGTACTGCCAACCACTCACTGGCAGCGTTCAAAAGCAGTGGGTCGCGCATTTCTGTCTGATGGCTGGAAAGGGGGGAGACAAAGAGTTTGCGCTCACAGCTGGGCTGGAGAGTAGGCAATTTGGCTCTGAGTTGTGCTGGCGGATGAAAGGCCTCATATTGCCCCAGCCCAAACCAGACATTGCAGGGCAGAGTCTGCGCGGCTTCGGGCTCCATCCCCAAAACCACCCCACCCCGGAGGCGGGAGTCCGCCGCCAAGGCCTGCAGAACCGCTGTCCCGCCCATTGAATGCCCAGCCAGAGCAATGCGGTTATTGTCCACCCCTGGCAATTGCCGCAATTGGCCGATGGCCGCCAGAGTCTCGTCTAAATTATCACTTTCAGACTCGGGGCGGGGGTCCGACTCGCCATAGCCACCGAGATCGAAGATCAGCACCACCCGGCCCTGCCGAGCCAAAACACGGGCAAAATAAGCCATGTATTCGCGCTGAACCAAAACCCCATGGACCAGCACCACGCCTGGCAAAGCGCGTTGGCCCGTTTGAGCGGGCCGAAAGACCGAAGCCTGAATCTGGCGTTGCCCACCTGCGACAGAAATAGTCAATTCTTGCCGGGAATAGGCTTTGCCTGGCTGAAAAAGGGCAATGCCCAAAGCCCCCAATAAGAGCCCCAAAAGACAGATCACCCAGACCCCAAAAAGGGGCCTGAAGGGCAGTTTAAAGGGCGGTTTTAACAGGGGATTTTGCAAGCGAACACTCCGGAATTTATGCTTTGCCCTTCGGCCTGTTATAATGAGGGGCAACTGGTGTGCCTTCATTGAAGCACATATCCTATCCCTTCAGAGACGGAGTAATCAGCCCCATGCAATACCAGTTGGCACAAGCCCCCCCTCATTCCCCCGAATCACCTGCACATTCCACCCCTGGTCAAACCAGCGACCACACCACTGGCCAAAACGACGGTCACGCGACCCAGGCCCATACCGCTGCCAGCGGCGGGCACCACACCGATCTCAGCTATTGGAAAAACATGGGCACAGGGGCAGTGATTTTAAATGTCGCTCCCTTTGTCGTGCTTTTGCTGATGATCGCCATTTTGCCACTGACTTCCAAGCTCAGCCATTGGTGGGAGCACAATCGCAATAAATTACTCGTGGCTGGCCTCTGTGGCATTACTGGCATTGCACTCTACGTCGCACCCACCCACGATCTGGTTAAAATTTTCCACACCTATGTCGAATATGTGGCCTTTATTGCTCTCTTGGCCTCATTGTTTATTGTCAGCGGCGGGATTCATATCTCAGGTGCCTTTGCCGGCTCGCCCAAGGTCAATACGGCCTTTATGGCGATTGGCGCTGTGCTGGCAAATATCACCGGCACGACAGGTGCCAGCATGTTGTTGATCCGTCCCCTGATTCGCGCCAACCAGCACCGCGAAAACAAAACCCATATTTTCATCTTCTTTATCTTTATTGTCGCCAATTGCGGCGGCCTGCTCACCCCCCTTGGCGATCCCCCCCTCTATCTCGGCTTTTTGCGTGGCGTGCCTTTTGCCTGGACCCTCGGTCTGATCAAACAATGGTCCTTTGTGATTGGCATGTTGCTGACCGTGTTTTATCTGCTCGACAGCCATATGTACAAAAAAGAGAGCGCTGAAGCCAAAGAAGCAGTGGCACAACAGGCCACTGAAACCGTCGAAGGCAAAAAACTCCATATCGAAGGCACGTTTAACCTTGGCCTGCTTCTGGGCGTGGTCGGTGTGATTCTGGCCTCGGGTTATTTGGTCTTCCCGCTCTTAAGCCAGGCCCTGGGTCACGAAATGGGCGATCTGGGCTCCAAGGCCTTTCAAATTATCGCCATGGGTTTGATTGCCCTGGCCTCGTTTAAATTGACCCCCAAAAAGATTCACGAGGTCAATTCATTCTCGTTTGTGCCGATTCTCGAAGTGGCCTGTCTGTTTGTCGGAATCTTTGGTGCCATGATTCCCGCCCTGACCCTGCTCGAAGCCAAAGGGGCTTCGATGGCAATTGCTGCCCCTTGGCAGTATTATTGGGTTTCTGGTGGTTTGAGTGGTTTTCTCGACAATGCCCCCACCTATGTCACCTTCGTGACCCTGGCCGCCAGCAAAACCGGCTTATCCGCCGACAATCTGCTGCAGTTATCGCTGCAACAGCCGCATTTACTGGCTGCGATCTCCTGCGGCTCGGTCATGATGGGCGCGCTTTCGTATATTGGCAATGGTCCCAATTTTATGGTCAAAGCGATTGCTGAACACGCCCGCATCAAAATGCCCTCCTTTGGCGGTTATATGGTCTGGTCAGGCATGGTTCTGATTCCGATTTTTATTCTGACCACCTTTTTGTTTTTCCTGAAGTAGCCATGGCAAGGGCTAAATAGCCATGGCAGAGGCTCAAGCAGATGGAGCCTTTCCCTATGATCAGGTTGCTCCCGGCCAGGTTTGGTCGCAGGCCAGTTCTCCCGCAAGTGGAGACAACCTGCCCGCCTGGCCGGGTTTGGGTTTGGAGAAATCGGCTTGGATCACCCCTCAGACCCGGATTGTCTCGGTGGGCAGCTGTTTTGCCCATGCCATTGCCCACTATTTGCAAACACAAGGGTATCACTACCTGGTCACAGAGCCCGGCCCCCCTTGGCTTTCGGCAGAACAATTAAAGGCCTTTCAATACGGGCTTTATTCGGCCCGCTATGGGCATATTTATACCGCATTGCAGCTCCAGCAGCTGATCTTCAGGGCCTGGGAGCAATTCAGCCCCAAAGACGATTGCTGGCAAGGGGACGACGAAGCCCAGCCCCATTGGCTCGATCCCTTTCGTCCCCGCATTCAGCCGGGGGGGTTTGTCTCCCCCGAGGCCATGCGGGCCGATCGGCAGGCCCATTTGGCGGCGGTCAAAAGCGCCTTTAGCAGCGCAGATCTGGTGATTGTCACCTTGGGGCTAACCGAATGCTGGCGCTCCCGTTTGGATGGTGCCGTTTACCCGGTTTGTCCGGGCCGGGGCCTGGGGCAATTTGACGCCCAGGCCTATTGTTTTGAGAATTTGGCCCTGCCCCAGATTGAAGCGGCACTCAGGGCCTGTATTGCTTTCTTGGCCCAGGTCAATCCCTCCCTGCGCTGGATCTTGACCCTTTCGCCCGTGCCCTTGGCGGTGACTGCCGAAAAAAAACACGTGCTCGAAGCCACAGGCTATTCCAAAGCCGTTTTGCGGGTTGCAATTGAAACTATCTGCCGGGAATTTCCCCAAGTGGCTTATTTTCCCGCTTATGAATGGGTGATGTTTGATCGCCAAAAGGCCTTTGAAGCCAATGGCCGTCAGGTGCGGGCCGAGACCATTCAAGCCATGATGCAGCGCTTTGAAGCTGGGTTTGTTTTGGAACGTCCACAACAGCCTCATTTGCCAAAGTCAGAACTGGATTTTAAAATTCAACCCTGTGATGAAGAAGCCTTGCTCAGCTTACTGGATGGTGATTTTTTGGAATGAGGGCCTGGGCGCAAGCCCAAAAACAGACTCAGCCCGCTCCAGAAATTGAAGCGGGCTGTTGCAAGAACGGGGGTTTAGACCCCGCCACCTTGGGAATTGCTGTCGAAGAAGCGTTCAATCACGCTGGTGACTTTGTCGGAAACGGTGGCACGCAGACCAGAGTAATGGTAGAGCGTATCAGCCAAGGCAAAGCCAATGGTGCCTGCAATTAAGCCCATGGTGCCCATGGTAAAGCCCGAGGATTTGGCCATCATGCCGACAGCCAGACCGGCACCGGCACCGGCGGCCAAACCACCCACAGCCCCGCCGAGAATATCTGCAGAGACATTGCCACCTGCGCGGGCCACGTTGATTTCGCCTTGAGCGAGATGAAAGACGTTGCGTGCAGCAGAAACCACACCACCGACCAGGGCACCTTTGCCCATGGTGCGCATCATGGTGCTGCCCATCACGCCAGCGGAGGAAGCTTCGTTGTTTTGAATCGTGCGGAATTCGAGTTGTTGAATTGCAGTTTTGGAGGCCATACGGCCCACAATCAAAGATTTAAGGCCGATTTCAACCCCATCCATGACCATATTGGGGGAGAGCTGGGGCGAAGAGGCAATACTGACACCGCCACCGGGAGTGGTGGTCGGAACGGTGCCGGGGAAGCCCATATTATAGGGATTGTAGAGGGGGGTTGTTCCTGCCTGCATTCGGCGATCCTTTTCTTTAATTTCAGATTATCTTAATCTTCTTATCGTTTATTTAATCATGAAAGTGACGAATTTAATCTTATGTTTTGGTTAAGACGAGTTGAATGTTAATATAAGATTTGGTGATCAAAGATTCTGTTCCCCAAGAGAGAGGGGACAGCAAAGGAAACACATGAAAAAACCGCTTGAAACCTGGATCTGCAATGCCCTGATCGTGACGCAGGATGAAAAACGCAAAGTCTTATACGGCCATTTACAAATCCTCGGTGACCGCATCGGCAAAATCACGTCCTCCAGCCGTGCGATTCCAGCCGGAGCCAAAATAGTGGATGCCCAAGGTTTGGCCCTTTTGCCTGGTTTCGTTCAGCCCCATATCCATCTCTGCCAGACCCTCTTTCGCAATATGGCCGACGAATTGGAATTGTTGGACTGGCTTTCAGAGCGAATTTGGCCCTTTGAAGCCGCCCATACCCCCGAGACCCTAACCCTCAGCGCCCAATTGGGCATTCAGGAGCTGCTGGCATCAGGCACGACCTGTATTCTGGATATGGGCACCGTCAAACACACCGAAGCGATTTGCAAAGCGGTCGAGGCCTCGGGTCTGCGTGCCAGTCTGGGCAAATGCCTGATGGATCACCCCGAAACCAACCCTGTTTACCTGCGCGAATCCACCCAAGTCGCATTAAAAGAGGCCAAGGCCCTCTACAAAAACTGGAATGGGGCCTGCAATGACCGCATTCGCATTTCTTATGCCCCGCGCTTTGTCATCTCCTGCAGCGAACCGCTGCTCAAAGAAGTCGCCAAATTGTCCAAACAACAAGGGGCTTTGATCCACACCCATTCCAGTGAAAACCGCAAAGAGGTGGAATGGGTTCACGCACTGGTGGGCATGGACAATGCCGCCTATTTGCATCACATTGGTCTGATGTCGGAGCGACTGGTCTTGGCCCATTGCATCTGGTTGTCTGACGAAGAGATCGGGCTGTTTGAAAAAACCGGCACCCATATTACGCATTGCCCCAGCTCCAATCTCAAATTGGCCTCGGGCCTGGCCCAGGTGCCACAATTATTGGAAAAAGGCATCAATGTAGGCCTGGCCGCCGACGGTGCGCCCTGCAGCAACACCCTGAATATGTTCCAAGAAATGCGCTTGGCCGCCCTTTTGCACAAACCCGGCAACGGCCCGCGCAGCATGCCCGCGTCGCTGGTGCTGGATATGGCCACCCGCAATGGCGCCAAGGCCCTCAATTGGTTTGATCAGATTGGCTCGCTCGAAAGTGGCAAAAAAGCCGACCTCTTTGCGGTGGATCTCTGGGGCCCTTCGAATTTGATCCCGGCAGCCAAAGGCCCATTGCCCAGTCTGGAACAGATTGCTTCAGCCCTGGTCTATGCCACCCAACCCTCCCAGGTCGCTTGGACGCGGGTCGATGGCCAAGTCGTGGCCCGCAAAGGCAAAGCCCTCAAAATTCCGGCCCAGGCCCTGACCCCTGAAAAGGTCCACGCTGCCCAGCGCGAAATTTTGAAACGTGCAAAAGAGTTTGAATCGCCTTGACCAGATCCAGAGCATCAGGGATAATAGTCTTGCACGTCTACGATGTGCGGGAGTAGCTCAGTTGGTAGAGCATCTGCCTTCCAAGCAGAATGTCGCGAGTTCGAGTCTCGTCTCCCGCTCTGGCAGTTCCCTGACGGGATATCTGACTGGCGCCTGTAGCTCAGCGGATAGAGCAGCGGTCTTCTAAACCGCTGGTCGCAGGTTCGATTCCTGCCAGGCGCGTGCCCCAACACCGTGGTGGGTGTAGCCAAGTGGTTAAGGCGCCGGATTGTGATTCCGGTATTCGTGGGTTCAATTCCCATCATCCACCCCTCAACGAAGTGGCGGAGTAATATGCTGCAGCTGGAAGTCAAACCGGGTTACCTGGTTTATTTCTACAAGTGCATTTACTCCGTCGATTTCTTTTTGAGGGCTTTATTGCCAACCCTGCCCAATCGCTTCTGTGTCGATCTCGGGGCCGCGGATGGCCAACACGGCTCAAACACCTTTTTGCTTCTGCTCAATGGCTGGCAAGGCTTGGCCATTGAAAAAGACCCCCACAGCTTTGGCTGCATGAAACAGATCTACCAAGAACTGGGGTTGGATGCCCAATTGCTGAACGAAAGTATCAGCCCCGAGAATATCTCGCTCTTGTTGGCCACCCAAGCGGTTCCTGCTGAGTTTGCCTTTCTCAGCCTGGATATCGACTCCTGGGATTATTGGGTACTCAAAAACCTGTTGCAACATTACCGGCCGGTTTTGATCTGCACCGAGATCAACGAAACGATTCCGCCCCCGCTGCGTTTTACCCAAGCCGCTGATGCCGCTCCCGATGCCCAAGCCCATTTTTTTGGCTACAGTCTGGCGCTGTTGTATGATCTGGCCCAGGAAAACAACTATGATCTGCTGCGCCTGGATTTTAACAATGCCTTTTTGGTGTCGCGCGAATACAACCACTTCTGGCCAGCCCTGAGCGCCGAAGCGGCCTATTTGAGTTATCGCCAGAACCCGCGTCCGGAATACAATGCAGATCTGGACGAGCTGCTTGCGCTGCCCCCTGACCTTGCCCAGACGTTTATTCATAGGCATTTTGGCCGATTTCAGGGCCAGTATCTGCTTTCGGGCCCTTAAAAGCAAAAAGCAGATTTTTTTGACAGCGATTGCCAAAATGGATTAAGATAGACAATAAGTTAATGCAGCAATATAAATGTTAATTGCTAGAACATTAAATTTCTAGAATACGTTTATAACGTAGGCTGAATAATAATTGGCTCAAGGATGAGTCAATTCTACGCACTTCTGCTTGATGTTTCACGGAGGAAACAGGCATGGCGATTCGTATCAATACCAATATTGCTTCGCTCAGCGCCCAGCGCAATTTGGCGGGAAGCAACCAACAGCTCAACAAAACCCTCGAACGGCTCTCTTCAGGCCTGCGCATCAACCGCGCCGCTGATGATGCCGCTGGATTGGCAGTCTCCGAAAAACTGCGCACCCAGATCAAAGGCTTTAACCAAGCCACTGCCAATGCCCAAGATGCCATAAATTTAATTGCCACCGCAGAATCGGGTCTGGATCAAACCTCCCAGATTTTGCAGCGCATGCGCGAACTCTCAATTCAATCCGCCAACGATACCTTGGTCAATACCGACCGCTCCAAGATCCAAGAAGAAATCAACCAGCTCCGTCTCGAACTCACCCGCATTGCCGAAACCACCGAGTTTAATACCCGCAGCCTGCTCGATGGCAGCATTGCCAATGCCACCGGCAAAGAAGTTGCCAGTGCAGAGGTCAAACAAAACATTCGCATTGGCAGTGTGAGCGCCACCGTTCCTCAGCTGGCAGATTTTTTCAAAAGAATTGATCCAGCCACCGCAGGTCCAGCAGACTATTTTAACAATGGACAAATAGCGCTTATTAACCAGGAGCCTGCAGGCGTTGATGAATTTATTGCCACTCTAGATGTGGCTTATGAATTTAAGCTCGTGTCTTATCAAGAGGGGGGTAATTCTGCGCCTGTGAGCGTTGCCATTGAGCTGTACAGCTCAACCCAAGGATTTTTATACAGTTTGGATCCCAGAAATGCCTTATCTTATAGTGATATGGGTGGATTTGAGGCCGTTAGCGTCAATCCGACAACCTTGCGCTTGATACTGTCCAGCGTGAGACCCAGTGCTGCCAACAACGAAGGAGCTGCTATCGGCTTTGTTGAGATCAACCCCACTTTACTCACACTCAGTGATGTTGGCAAAAGTGCGGTTATTCAGGTTACAGCCCAAAGAAATGCCGTCACCACCGACAGCGCACTGACCTTTCATGTCGGTGCCAACGAAGGGCAGTTCCTCAAAATGGGCGTGCAA
>JBIKWL010000313.1:0-2740 GCA_044356335.1 Candidatus Sericytochromatia bacterium | reverse complement strand
CTAATTCAGGCAGGCAGATTGTCTGAATTTCTTGCCAATCTTGTGGCAGGACATTTGCTTCGGGAATGTGGAGCAAACGCTCGAAAAGTAGGTCGTATAAACCCTGAACCAAACCCGTTTGAGTCATAAACCAACTCTGCGGCAGAAATTGGAAAAAAGCATAGGCTCTAAGAAAACCGTTCCAAAGGGATTGAAAGCCTGTTTCGTGTAATTTTAAATCATTTAAGATCCACCATTGTAGATTCTGGGTGGAGGGGCCTCTGTTTAAACTATCTTTGGGCAGTTTAATCAAACCCAACATAGGTTGTGAAATGGGCTGTACTTGGCAATAAAACTGGTTCTCTGAAACCTGACCCAGAAATTGGAATAGATCAGCCGGACAATGATTGAGCAACTTTTGCATCCACAGAGATTGCTCTTGACGGGCAGACGCCGAATCTTGTTTTATCTGAGGAACAAAGCCCAGACAGAGACTGAGAGCCAAATTCTGCCAATCTGATTCAATTGGCGCACTTAAAAAGCTGATAAAAGCGGTCATGGCGTTTTCTCGCATCTGTTGAAACAATGAGGCCGACAACCCTTTTTGTTTGAAAAAATCTTGGGCAAATTGCCAAGATTCTGGGTTGAGATGGGCAAAAATATTGCTGTAATAATCGTTTTTTTGCTCTGCGACATTTTTTAAGTGCGATTCAACATCTTTCCAACTGAGTGACCAGACCCAAAATTTTCCACTCTGAACCAAGGCCATTCGTTTGGCGAGGTCTTTGCCAATGATGTCTTGATGGTACTGGTAGCCGTCAGTAAACACAGCGATTGGCCTGCTCAATTTGCCCGTGAGTTCTTTAAAGATAAAATCGGGTTTGCAGGGAAAAGGAGTTATTTGATGATCGAGGTATTTTTGGGGAATAATTTCGTATTTACACGCGCCGATATCGAAGCGGTATCCGGTATATCCCTGATCGACAATTTCTTTGCGGAGCTGCGTTTGCAACTCAGGTTTATCCGTTTTGAGCTTTTTGAGGGCCTGCACAAAGAGTCTTTCCAAGTGACTGTCCAAAATAGCATTGGCAGAGATGCGGCTGATATTGTCTGTTTGTTCCCAGTCTTGGCTGTACTTGAGCAGCTTTGAGAGCAGCTCCATCGCCACTTTGCGTGAAATATTTTCCATTTCATAACTTTGGCTGTATGCCAAAATACAGGAATAACAACCATCTTTCTCAGCTTCGTTTTGGCAGGGACAGGCCCTCAGTTTATCCATGGCCGCTTGAAACAGGTGTTGGAGGGGTTCGATTCCTTGAACCAATTGTTTGAGATAGCCAGTACCACCGGGAACATTGTCATAGAGCACCAAATAGGTCTTTTCGATCTCGCTATCAGGGATGGGTTCATGGTACAAGGTGGTACTGAGGTGATCAATATTCCCACTAAAATAGATTTTGAGACCCAGGTGCAAAGCGGCAATAAAAGATTGAATACAGGCTTTGGATTCGAATTGAGGGTCCGGAGGCATTAAAATCCGCAGGGCTTCAGATTGGTATTCCCGGTAGAGAAAGAGGGATTCGACTAAGTTTTGAATATCTTCTTTTTTGCGTTCACTGCAGGTATAAGCATGCCGGATCCGCAAGGGATCGGATAACACCTTATTGTCTTGTACTTTGCCGCAGGTTTTACAGAGCAAAAATCCCTTGCCCCCAATTTTTTTGCCTTGAATCGCGAGGTTGGCCGATGATCCCCCCTCATTTTCGAGACTGCCAAAATTGATCTCACGCAATTGTACCCGGCGAATAAATTCAAAACCAAAGGGAAAATCGAGATCTTCTTTGACCTGATACGCCACCAAAATATCTGTGGGGTCAAAATTGACCAGCTTGTGTTTATCAAAGAAAAGTGGCACACGCTGATCCGAATCGTCGCCGCTGCGGCTGCTATCATCAGCGGTATTGGCATAAACCTGGCGCAAGCGCACCAGTTTTTGCACTTGCCCCGATTCACGAAAGTGAATGCTCTGGCAATTGGGGCAATTGCCAACCTGAGATTGCCCTTCTGATTCACGTTGCATATAACTACAATCTGTGCAAAATCGCCATTTTTCGATGCAGGGCTGACTATTACCCAAAACCATTTCGCCTTCGCGGCTCAAGCTCAGTTTGACCTGATCAATTTGTACTTTGCGGCCTTCAGCATAAAAATGGTTATTGGGGGCCAATTCCGAAATGGCATTGGATGCAGGCCGAGAGTATTCATAGCTAAAGGTTTCAAACCCTTTGGCATCGGTTCCCTTTTTCTTACGGTAAATAACCGAACGCAAAAGCACACCCTCTTCAGGAAAGGCGTAATTGGGCAAAAGTCCTTCATCGGTGAGAAAGTGAAAGATGTTTTTTTTGCGCAGGTCTTTGAGTATGGACTGCAAGCCATCTCGTTCTCGTTGGATTTCTGTGATTTCCTTGAGGAGGGTATCATCCATGGCTGGATTTTTTTCAAGCGTTTTAAGGCTATCACCGAGACGGCGAATATCTCGCGCAAATTCTTCACTCTCGCGTTTAACACGGTTTAAACCATCGAGAATTTTATAACTTAAACTGCCTTCGATATCTGAATCGCCCTGGATAAATCGCAATAGATGTTCGTTGGAGTGGGGGCTCAATTGGCCTTCAAAAAGCGCAATAAAGCCTTCGCACAATTCAGCTTGCCGCTCTTTGATAAACCCAAAAAAGGAGTGAGGAAAGGCCTCTGCGCGTAA
>JBIKWL010000312.1:0-2759 GCA_044356335.1 Candidatus Sericytochromatia bacterium | reverse complement strand
CCTTTGATATCTGTAAACATCACTGTCACGATTCGGCGCTCATGTAAGGTCAGGCTTTCGGGTTCGCTGTTTTCGAGCAGCTCTTTGACCATTTCTTCGGGCAAATGGCGCCGAAATGTGTTTAAGATTGCCGCTCGGCGTTGACCTTCGGTGCGGTTAAAAAAGACTGTTACTGCGCCTGCTGTGGTCAAGACCGAGAGCAGCGGCGCTGTGAGTTCGAGCCAGGTATTAAAATACTGAAACGAAAAAATACTCAGG
This sequence comes from Candidatus Sericytochromatia bacterium, assembly GCA_044356335.1. Classification (GTDB taxonomy): domain Bacteria; phylum Cyanobacteriota; class Sericytochromatia; order UBA7694; family UBA7694. The sequence goes on along the minus strand of JBIKWL010000312.1, from coordinate 2,501 downwards.
GTGCAATAGCTGATCAGCAGCATCAAAACGGCAAAAAGTGAGACCAAAAGCCCCCAACGCAAAGTTAAATACAATATGCCAAAGGTCAGACCTGCTAAAAACAGTGGCAAGATCAGGTTTAAAATCGGTGGATGGCGGTAATAGCTGCCTGTCAGCCAGCCACTGAGGGCCTGGGCATGGAGTTCCAAAGGCCGAATCCGCGATTGCAAAGGGGTTTTGAGTTTGTTGCGATCTTGGCTGCTGCCGATCAAGAGCCATTTGCCCGCAAAGTCACGGGGGGCCATTTGGCGCAGGGAGGCCAGCGAGTGCACAATATAACCCGAAGCGGGCCCGGCGTGTAACAAACTCGAATAAGGCGGGCGGGCCTGGGGGTAGACCTGGCGATAAAGAGCCCAGCTAAAGGCGTCTACCTGTTTGTGACGCAAATCTGCCGCCGAACGATAGCGGTACACCGCTGGCTGCTGGCGGATCAAACCATCGCTATCGGGAGGGTAATCGGCAAAACCCGTCAGAAAATAGGGCCTGAGTGAAGGGGCAAAATTCAAAATCCCCTCTGGGCGCTCTTTTTCTTTGACCCAATGGGAGGCCAAAACCAAACGGTAGGGGACTTTTTTGGCGGTTTGAATCAGGGCCTCACTTTCGGCATGAAAGAGCTGGGGCAGATCCAGACCCGCCGCTTTGAGCTGTTTGAGCGCCGGGCGATTGAGAAATTGCAGCAGCGAGAGATATTCATGGGGCCCGACTTCGAGCAGAACCAGATCTGAGGAGAGCTTGGGTTCGTGCTGAAAATAAATGCGGATATCGAAGAGCCTCGATTCGAGCCATTGCAGCGGCTGCAGGGTTTGGCCTGCCAAAAGGCAGAGCCCGCCCATCAACAGGCTCATGACCGCCTGAATCCAGAGCTGGCGATTCACGGGAGGGCTTTCTGATGTGCTGCCAGCAAAGCCGCAATCACTTCTTCCAAACGGGCCGAACGCGAGCCTTTAAAAAAGAGCTGGTCTTGAGCCTGAATCTGCCCCTGCAGAAATGCGGCACAGCTGGTATTGCTCTCGAAAAAATGGACCTCAAAAGCCGCGGATTCAGAAGCCGCCTCAGCCAAGGGACGCGCCTCTTCGCCAATCACACACAGGCTTTGCAAAGGCAAATCTTGACAATAAATTCCCAATTCGCGGTGGAAACGCTCGCTGTCGGGGCCGAGTTCCGCCATTTTGCCCAATACAGCCCATTTTCGACCTTTGATTGGCAGAGATGCCAAGACCTGTAAGGCCGCTCTCATGGAGTCTGGGTTGGCGTTATAGGCATCGTTGATCAAGGTGATTTCTCCGGGCAAATGAATCTGTTCATTGCGCCCGCTGAGCTGTTCGGGTACAACCTCAAAATCGTCTGGCAGGGTGTGCCCCAAACTGTATAAATAGCCCAAACAGAGCATCAAATTGCGCGCTTGGTGTTGCCCAGGCAAACACAAACGCAGTGTGCGCGGCGGGCCTTCGGGCAGTTGATAAATCAGGGTTTGACCCTCTTCGCCCTCTTCACAGCTCAAGAGCCGAACTGTGCTGTCGGTGGCGGAGCCACACCAGAGCAGGTTTAATTCAGGTGTGGTGCGGGCCATTTGGCGTTGCCAGGTATCATCGGCTTGGCCCAGCAAAAGACCCTGGTGGGCCTGCAAATACGCAGCCAATTCCCATTTGGCGCGGGCAATATTTTCCTGGCTGCCAAGTTCACTTAAGTGCGCGGTGCCAATTTGAGTGATCAGTCCAACATTGGGCTCGCTGATCCGCGCCAATTCGTCAATTTGGCCCAGGCCGCGCATGCCCATCTCAACGATGCAAATCTGATCTTCAGGGGTCAATTCCAAGAGGGTTTTGGGGACGCCAATTTGGTTATTGTAATTGAGGGCATTTTTGTGCACCTTGTAAAAAGGGGCCAATACAGCTGCCAGCAACTCTTTGGTCGAGGTTTTACCAGAGCTGCCAGTAATCCCGACCACAGGCAGATTCATTTGTCTGCGCCACTGACGTGCCAAGCTTTGATAAGCCAGCAGGGTATCTGGAACCAGAATCAGGGGCAAGCCTGCCAATTCAGTTTGATGGGCCTGAAAATAGGTTTCATCACAAAAGCCCAGCCGTGCAGTGCTCGCCAATACCTGTTTTAAAAAGACGTGTCCGTCATGGTTCTCTCCCCGCAGCGGAATAAAAATTCCCCCCGGCGGGATTGTGCGGGAATCGGTCGAGATCATTTGGGGTTCCCAATTAAAATCAGACACGGCAGCCGTTTTTGTTGCGGAAACGGCCTGAAAAAATGCCTGTTGCTCAATAGGCATGGTTCTGCTCCATTCAAGGGGGTGTGACTCTTCATGATACCGCAAAAAACCCACAACCTCATTTCCGCACAAGTCAAAGCAGGGGAACGGGCTATAATAGAAGAATCTGGATTGCAAACGACAGGAAAAAAGTCATGGGTAATATTTTTCGCAAAGAATTGATTCAGGCCAGCAGCGACGG
>JBIKWL010000311.1:0-2762 GCA_044356335.1 Candidatus Sericytochromatia bacterium | reverse complement strand
CAATCGCCCAGATACCCTGCAATTTTTGGTCGTTGATGAAATTCATACCTTTGATGGTGCCCAAGGCACAGATTTGGCCTGTTTAATCCGCAGACTCAAGTCGCGTTTGCATACCCCTGCTGAACATCTCTGCTGTGTTGGCACTTCAGCCACATTGGGGGGGGACAGTCAAAAGCAATTGTTGGAATACGCAAAAAAAGTGTTTGGAGAGCCCTTTGAGTCTGGGGCCCTGATTCAAGAAGAACGTCAATCTTTGGGTGATTTTTTGGGCGACCAGCCTTTTTTACCATACCAGCCAATTTCACCGAATTATCTCGATGCCCTCAACCCAGAAAAACACGCAAATTTTGCCGAATACATACAAACCCAATACAAGCTTTGGTTTGGTCAAGATTTGCCTCTGGGAGAGTTGGATTGGCGGGTGCAATTGGGCATAGACCTCAAATCCCATCTGTTTTTTCAAAATCTCATGCGCGTTTTGCAGAACCAAATTCTCAGCGAGAGCCAAATCATCGAAGCGCTGGGGCGGTATTTTAAAGAGCTCAAAACGGCCCCTTTGGAATACCAGCAATTGCTACTCAATAGCATGATCGCCCTCATCTCTTGTGCCCGCAGCCCACAGGGAGAGCAGCCCGAGCGACTCTTGCCTTTTTTACACGTACGCACCCAATTTTGGGTGCGGGAAATGAACCGGCTGGTTGCCTCTGTGAGTGCTGAGCAGCCCAAACTCAATTCTGCCCGAGATATCAAACCCGAAAACACGGCACATTTGCCTTTGGTGCATTGCCGCGACTGCGGAAGCTTGGCGTGGGGCAGTCTGCGCAATGCCCAAGAACACTTTTTACAAACTTCTCCAGAAAGTTTTTATAGCCATTTTTTTAGCACCAACAAAGATATCTGTTTGGTTTTTCCGCAATCCGAAGCCAATTTATTTAAACACAGTCCCAAAGAAAGCCTGGCAACACATCTCTGTTCATCTTGTTTGGCCTTTGGCGAAAACCCAGCTCGTATTCGCCACCGGGGTGAGTGCAAGCAAGCTCAGACCCTGCCTATCATTCTGGCTTTTCCATTTTTAGAAGACAACCCCAATCGCCTGAAAAACTGCCAAATTTGTGGGGGAGACAATAGTTTGAGCATTCTTGGGCATCGGGCCACCACATTGACTTCGGTCATGCTGGGTCAGGTCTTTTCCTCGCGCTACAGCGATGATAAAAAGGTGATTGCCTTTTCCGATTCTGTGCAAGATGCCTCTCACCGGGCTGGTTTTTTTACGGCCCGCAATTACAATCTCAGCTTTCGCATGGCTTTGCAGCAATACGTTGCCCACGTTGAGTCGGGCACTGCTTTAAGCACAATTCAGCAGGGATTTAGCGCCTATTATCTCAATCAAATGGGTCCCGTCGCATTTGTCGGCACTTTTTTGCCTTCTGAATTGAGTTGGCTGCATGACTACGAAAGCCTACTAAAAACGGGTAAAATCCCCCACGGTTCAGGGGACAAAGACCTCGTTAAGATCGTCAAAGAACGCTGTGATTGGGAAGTTTATCGCGAATATACCTATCGCACGCTTGTGGGGCGCACGTTGGAAAAAAGCCTGTCTTCGATGGTCAGTCTGGCTCCAGACAAATTGGATGCGGTGATCGCCAAACTCTTGCCGACACTCGAAAACGAGATTCACCCCTTGCGCAATCAACTTCAGGAAGCGGATTTGCGCTATTTTTTAATGGGATTAATCAAACAACTCAAACAAAAAGGCTGTGTTTATCACCCCGCTGTTGCCCCGATTTTTCTTGAGGGCAAGCCCTATGGTTTATTTATGAGTAAAAAAACAGATAAACAATATGCCCATCGCAAACCCATTTGGATCTCTCGCAAACATCAACATGGGGGCCCCCGCCCCCTGTCAGAAAAAAATTCCCAATTGGAAGCGCTCAAACTGCAAAACAAATTGAGTTGGTATGCCTGGTGGGTAGAAAAAAATTTTCTCAAACAAGATCCCAGCTTGCGGATCCACAGCCATGACCTGCTCTTGTACTGCCTCAAAGCCCTCACAGAGGCAGGAATCCTTCATTTTTGGCCCACCCACAGCTCTGGTTCGGTCTGGGCACTGAATCCAGATTGTCTGAGTCTCGAAAAAGAATTATTCAAATTGCGCTGTGAGACCTGTCATCACGAAATAACTTGCCCCACAAGCGAAAGCGAACAGTGGCTAAAGCAGAAATGCCTGCGCAAACCCTGCGAAAATGGCATCTATTTGCCTGTCCCCCTCAACCAAGGTGATTATTACAAACAGGTCTATGCTCGCTCACAACCCATCCGTATCATGGCACATGAACATACAGGCCTGCTCAAGCGCGAGGATCGCGAACGGGTAGAGCAAGATTTTATGGCGGACAAAGCAAGCCATCAAGCAGAACCATGGTTGACCAATTTACTTTCATGTACCCCAACGCTCGAAATGGGGATTGATATTGGCGATTTGTCAACAGTTGTGCTGTGTTCTGTGCCACCGAGTCAATCCAATTATCTCCAACGCATTGGCCGGTCGGGTCGGCAGGATGGCAACTCTTTAAATATTACCTTGGCGGCCTCAAAGCCCCACGATTTGTATTATTTTGCCGAGCCTTTAGAAATGATGGCGGGGGCCGTTCAGACCCCTGGCATCTTTTTAGATGCCGCTGCGGTTTTGGAGCGCCAATTAACGGCCTATTGCTTTGACCAATGGGTGGAATCGGGCCTCTCGCCCCAGGCCTTCCCAAGGG
>JBIKWL010000068.1:0-30245 GCA_044356335.1 Candidatus Sericytochromatia bacterium | reverse complement strand
GCTGGGGATCAAAGCCCCGATACGTAAAGACGCCGTTTTGACCAAAATCGATCGAAAAATCACCCTGCACAAAACCGGGATCTACCACTTTGGGTTCGGGAATATTGATGATTTTGAGGCGATCCGTATCGGGATCAAACACAGCAGAGACATTCAAGTTGTTAGCAAGGCCGAAATTGGTAATCGCAGTGGCTATCTGAGCAATGGTCGTGGTAGCGGGATTAAAGGGGAGAGTTGTAAAAGCTTGATAGTCAAAGACGCCATTACTGCCAAAATCAATCGTAAAGTTTGTGGCTGGGCCGACTGGCAGAGTCACAAAAGCGGGAATTTCAGGGGCATCGACATAGGTTCTTTGCTTGGGATCCTGATAAATAAATGTGAGGCCGTCCATGGTTTCGCTCAGGTCATTTTTGACGCGCAAAGGCAGATCGCCATCGAGCAGAAAAACGGTCGAGCCGTATTGGCTCATACGCAAACCATCGCGATTGGCCACATCCACCACCAGCAGGGACTTATCCCCGTAGCGCAAAAGCTCTTCAGAAGCCCCATTCACATCAAAAATATCCGAACGGTCGCGCCGGTCCATGCGAACAAAATCCTGACCGCTCGAAACAACCCTGAGACCTGCACTGTTCACCAAATAACCGTTGCCATCCCAGTGAAACTCACCGTCACGGGTCAAATAATAGCGTCCAGCGGCATCAACCACCACAAAAAAACCTTCACCTTGCAAGGCAAAATGGGTTTTTTCTTCCGAATTGATAATCGAGCCCTGGGCCCACTCCATCGAAGTGGCTTGCACATTGAGGGTCGGCAGAGGGGTAAAAATCTCATTTTGGGTATACAAATAGCCAGCGCCATCGGTCAGGTGGGGTCTGACCGTTTTGTAACCCACACGCGAGGCTCCCTGAAGATTGGAGTTGATCAAACCAATCCAGGAATTCACAGCCAGAAGTGAGCGAACCCCGACCTGGGTCATCGACATAGCGGACCTGCCTGCAGAAAATGGGATTTAAACTTTATTGTAAGCAGCCACGCGGAAAATTGCAATTTTATCCCTCAGCTGATTTGCGCGCAAAGACGTTGCCGCACCACTTCGTACATCGCCAAAGAGGCCGCTACAGAAGCGTTTAAAGAACGATCTCCCTGCATTGGAATGTGCACCAAGCGATCGCAGTGTTTTTGCACATTGGGTCTCAGGCCTTTGTGTTCGCTGCCAATCACCAAAGCCACAGGCCCTTTAAAATCGGCCTGAAAATAGCTTTCGTGCGCATCGACAGCAAAACCTGTGCTCCAAATATTCATCTCTTGCAAATCTTCCAGGGCCCGGCTGAGATTGGTCACTTGAATCACGGGAATATTTTCAATCGCGCCAGCCGAGGCCTTGGCCACGCCTTCAGTCAGCCCCACTCCGCCATGGCGGGGAATGACCACACCATCAGCCCCAGCAGCTTCTGCGGTACGCAAAATCGCGCCCAGATTGTGGGGGTCTTGAATCTGATCGAGCAGGATCACAAAGGGGTCACCTTCTTTGGCCCGCAGTTGCGCACAAAAATCTTCCCAGGAGAGGTATTCATAGCTACCGGTATCAGCAACCACACCTTGGGTTTGCACACCCGGCGGACAGATTTTTTGCAGCCGTTCTGGCGGCGCAACCTGTACAGGAATGCCCTGTTCGCGGGCCAATAATTGAAACTCTTTTAAAATACGTGGTTCGAGATTATTCGCCAACCAGAGTTTATAAACGGGGCGTTCATTCTTGAGGGCCGAACGCACAGGGTGCTTGCCATAAATTCTGGCAATTGAAGCTTCATCCGTCGAATTCATACCAGTTCTTCTTTCAAGGGTTCCAGCTCTACCAATACCTGACCGGTACTGACAGACTCTCCCGCCGCACAGTGAACTTTTTGCACTTGGGCAGCAAATGGGGCATTTAAAGCGGTTTCCATTTTCATCGATTCGAGAATCACCACAGGATCCCCCACTTCAAGCACTTGCCCGACGCTGACATTGACCTGCAGGACTTTGCCCGTGAGTGGCGCTTCGATCAAATTGGAGTGGTTCAGGTCGTGGATCTGACCCGCATTTTTCTTGATCCGCTCCAAGACAAAGCTCTGGCCTTGAAACGAGAGCATGAGTTGGTTGCGCTCCTGCAGCCCCTGCACCACTGAGACCTGCGCTCCCTGGCGCACCAGAAAAGAACCGGGCTCCAGTTCTTGCACAGTAAGCAGGTCTTCGCCCTCTGGCGAGGTAAAGACAAAATTCTCTTCTTGCCAAAGACCTTTGAGGTCGAGAATCTCCTGCTGGTGCTTGTAGAGCGCCATTAATATTTGCCCCCACCTGTGGCTTTGGTGCCGGTGGCGATGGCAATACTGGCACTGGCCCCAATCCGGGTCGCACCGGCCTGAACCATTTTGATCGCCGTTTCGCGATCGCGAATGCTGCCCGAGGCTTTGACTTCCATTTCGGGACGAATCGTGCGGCGCATCAGGGCCACATCCTGCTCGGTGGCGCCACCGGTACCAAAACCCGTCGAGGTTTTGACAAAGTGAGCGCCGGCATTGGTCGAGAGTTGGCAGGCCAAAACCTTTTCGCTATCGCTGAGCAAAGAGGTTTCAAAGATCACCTTGACCGTATTTCCTGCGGCGGCGTGGACCACCGCCCGGATATCTTCTTCAACCAGTTTTTCTTTGCCACTTTTGAGCGCCCCGACATTTAAAACCATGTCGATTTCTTGGGCCCCATTGGCAATAGCATTGCGGGTTTCATCGGCTTTTGTTTTGCTGTCGGTGGCACCCAAGGGAAAGCCAATCACAGTACAGACCTTGACGGGAGTGCCTTTGAGCAATTGGGCACTCAGCGGCACCCAGGTGGGATTGACGCAAACGGAAGCAAAGCTATATTGTTTGGCCTCGGCACAGAGCTGACGGACCTGGGCTTCGGTGGCCTCGGGTTTGAGCAGGGTGTGGTCGATCAAGGGTGCTAAATCGGCGGGCACGGGATGCATGCCCAAGGCAGAAGCCACCCGTTGCGCCCCGGATTGCACCAGCGAGCGCACCCGGTCGGTACAGGCCGAAGCACAGTTGCCTTGCAATTCACAGCCCTGGCAATTGGCGGGCAAACTCGGGGGTTTGCCTGCGGCTGAAATGGCATCAGCCATGATTGAAACCGGCAGCGGAGGCAGGGGAAAAATATGTTCCAAATCGCTCAGGCGGCCCAATTTGACCCCCAAAGTACTCAATTTTTTGCCCAATTCGGTTTCGTGTTCGAGCATAAAATCGTCCAGCAGCAAGGCGGTTTTGCTGCGGCTCAGGGCCTCAACGACCAGGGCCGAAGCCAGACTTTCGCGATTGAGACGGCCAATTTGCTGCAAAAGTGTGCGGTTGGCGCCCACAATTGCCAGACGATCCACGCTGTCGAGCAAAGCCTTGGCTTGGCCGGGACGGGCCTCGGGACTCATAAAGGCAATTTGCAGACCTTGGGCTTCAAAGGGCGCAGTGCTCCAAAGACCCTGGGCCCATTTCGGGGCAACCAATTGCAAATGGGCCCGCGACTTCCACTGGCCGAGTTTGGCCAGCACCGGCTGCAAATCCAGATCCGAACGGGAGAAAACAATTAAAACACGGCTATAAGGCACAGCAGGAGACTGCGCGGCCTGGCCGCCATAGAGTTCTGAGAGCAGTTCGCGGGTCACTTCTTCAGCAATTTTTTCAATATTCATAGGGTTATTTTCCGAATCCGTAAATTTGCTTTTCGAGGTGCAGTATCTTGTCAATGCGCTTTTGGTGACGCACTTCAAAGGTTGTTTCGAGCCAGACTTTGACAATCTCTTGAGCCAGGCCTGTGCCGACAACCTGAGAGCCGAGGGTCAGCACATTGGCCTGGTTGTGGGCGCGGCTGTTGCGGGCCATATAGATATCGTTGCAATTCCCGGCGCGCACACCCGGCAACTTATTGGCCACCATGGCACTGCCGATCCCGGCCCCATCGACAATAATGCCCAAAGGGAACTGGCCTTCGGCCACGGCAGCGGCCACCAAGAAGGCAAAATCGGGGTAGTCCACGGCGTCGGTGCTGTGGGTGCCAAAGTCCACCACTTCGTAGTGAAAGGTGTCTTTGATATATTGCTTGAGTTTCTCTTTGAGTTCGAAGCCGCCGTGATCGCTGCCAATTGCCAGTTTCATGCTGTCTAAACCTGTGCCTGAGATTGTACCTGAGATAGGGCAGAAACGGGGGATCGCCACAGCTTTCATCAAGAGAGGGCAACCCAGCCTGCCGCATGTCATCTTAACACGGATGGGTTCTCACGTCACTTCGTGCCAGTAAGCGACGTAAACGGTCTAAATACGCTGTCTCTCGGCCCTGTTTTAATCCTTTAAAGGCGATTGATAAAGGCCTTTTTCACAAATATAGGCTGCAACGTCAGGCAGCAAAGCTTGCTCCCAGCCTGTTTGACCCGCTGCTACCGCCTGCCGAATCTGGGTCGAAGCCACGGGCAAATGCAGGGCCAAATACCTGCAGCAATCAGCCCAATGTTTAGCCGCCGCCTGCCCAGCCTCAGAAAAAACCAATTCACTTTCGCGCCCGCAGACCCAAAGCTGGGTATCCTGAGCAAAAAGACGTTCCAATCCCTCCCTTAATCCGCCAGAAAGCGACGAATAATAACGCGGCTCAAAAACCCGGCGGTAGAGATCTTCGCCGCAGACAAAGTCTACACGGGCAGCGCCGCCTGCCCGCCTGAATAATTCTGAGGTTTGATACAGCGCGGGGGTACGGGTCAGAGCCACAGGCCAGGGCTGAAAGGCCAGCATCGCCAAACGATGGGCCAAATCGGTGCTGGCAGCTTGGCCTTTATCGGCATTGCTCAAGCTGATTTCCAACACTGGGAGCAAATCGGGGGCCTGTTTGAGCACGGCTTGGGGCAAGGCCAAATGGGCCTGTGTAAGGGGGTTAAAGGCTCCTTTGTGCAAAAGTAGATTTTTGCCACGCAGCGCTTCCAATGGGCGTAGCGCTTGCAAAGACCCGGCCTGGGGCCAAAACAGCAATAACTCCGCGTGACCCGCTTGCAACAGTTCACAGGCTTTGAGGTTATTCTCAAAGGGAGAGAGATGCCAGCCCTGCCAGAGATCCATCTGAAAACCAGCAGGCAAAACCAAATGCAAAGCGGATAAGTCATTGTTTTCAGCCAATTGGCAAAGCAAAGAGGCCCCCACTTGACCCAGCCCAAATTGCTGCTCCAGCCGTGAAACCGCAGGCAAACGCAGATGAAAGCGCCAACCCCTGCCATCAGAAAGAGCCAGGGCCAGCCAGGCATGGTAATCCCCGCGAATCTCAGCATTCGAAGCAACGACACCACTCAGAGCCAGCGAAAAAAAATGGTTTTGACTGTGTAAATTGTGCCGGGCCCAATTTTCAACCGTTTCACAGGCCACGGAACGGGCCTGTTCGCCATAGCGCAAAAGCTGGGCCGCCTGGGCATAAGTGCTGTATCCCGCCCAAAGGGTTGAAGAGGCACCAGGGGCACTTTGTAACAAGGTTTGCACCCAGGCTCCCGTACCGACCTCTTCGATCACACCCTGCCAGGGGGAATCATGCAAGCAGAGCAGACCCCTCTGCAGAGCCAAAATACGGTTTTCAAGCGAATCTAACATGGCGGTTAAACCTGGCTTTCCGGTTGTAATGCTGCGGCTGCCGAGACAGATTCTGGGGGCAGAAACATGACATTGAGTTCAGGGCATTGGCTGAATTTCCAGATCTTGCCGTCGATATAATAGTGAAAGAGGGTCAACATACTAAAAGGCGCAAAGAGCAGATAAAACGTCGGCTGAGAATAGCCAAAAACCTCGATCACCCCCGCAATCAAGCCATAGAGCAAAGCCGCTCCCAGCCAGCGCAGGGCCACATGGCGAATCTGGGGAAAACGCCGCTGCTGATACACGGCCACAAAACCATGGTACTGCGCATTGTGGTAAGCCGTTTCGAGGGCCTCCGCGACCAAAAAAGGCACAGCTGCCACAACAAAAATACAAAAATGGGTCAGCAGGGCCATGGCCATCACCAGCAGCTTGGGCAAATTGAGGGGTTGTTTGGCACTGGCCAAATGCAATTGGCGCAGCACCAAAAGACCAAAGGCCATAAAACCAGCCGCCACAGCGGTATTTCCCAGCCATTCGGGCACCACCGGAAACCAACCAAAATGGGGGCCGTAGATCGTCAGGGCCGTGATCGGCTCGTCGCTGATCTCGACATAATCGTAAACCACACAGGAGAGCAAAGCGATTTGAATACACCAGGCATCGAGCCTGTGATCCAAGGCCCGCTCAGGTTCGTTGAGACCATGATACAAGCGCACAAAGCCCAAATGCTGCCTGACAATGTGCCAAGAGCCATAGAGCGAGACCAATCCGATTGCCCAGGGCTCCATGCCACTGGGCACAAATAAAAAGCCCGAGAGCAAAAACAGAGCCAGCCCCCAGGTATAGAGGTGGGGATGGCGCTTAAATTCTGCGGGGTCGGCATGGGTGCGCGAAAAGGTCTGAAAAATATGCGGCAGATCAAGAAAGGTCGTAAAGACAAAATAGGTGATCAGCACCGACAGGCCGGTGGGATGGTAGCCCAGATAACGCAGCCCTTCATAAAAGCCCCAAAAGACAAAACAGAGCAAACCTGAGCCCACGAAGAGGGTCAGGTCGTAACGCGCACTGACCAACCAACGGGAGCGGAAGGTCAGGCGGGGAGAGGCTGGGGCCGTGGACATGGATTTCCTCGTTTAAACTAAAAAGGCTGCACTCTATAAAGAGTACAGCCAAAAGAGGGGGAAGAAAAACTAAAATTTTTAGTTGGATTTGGGCTTGTGGGAGGCGATCAGGTTAAAACCAGCCAGGAATTCTTGGCCCACAAAGCTCTCTTTGACCTGTGTGCCGGTCCAGGCAGCGCCCCGATACAGACCGTAACCAACGGCAGCAACACCACCGACAGCAACACCAGCGGCTTTGGCGGTCAGTTCCAGACCAGCCAGGGGAGCGTAGACCACCATGCCAGCGGCACCTTCGACAGACTGCGCCATGCCATTGACCATGGTGCCCATGCCCTGACCCATATTGACGAAACCATCACCCATGTGTTGACCCGGTGTGGTACCTTCATAAACCACTTTGCCACCGGTCAGTGCGATGGCTGTACGGCCCGCACCTTCCAAAGCACCAGCAGGAGCGTAGACAACCGCTTTGCCTGCACCGTAGAGGGTTTGGCCCATGCCCTGAGCCTGGGTGACTTGGCCACCCCAGAAATGTTCAAAAGAACCTGCAAATTTATCGCTAAACCGGGGACGACCAGCGGGCTGATTGTTAACCGGTGTGGAAACAGGGGGTACAAAGGGGTCAGAGAAAACAGGGGCGCCGCCATTGGGGTTGCCCACAGGAGCACCGGGATAAGCAGGCGAACCGGGTTTGGTCGGAATCGGGAAAAAGGGTTGAGGAGCAGCAGCCGGACCGCCCATAAAATATTCGTCTTGACCGACTTTGACAAAGTGAATTTCTTCTTTGGGAACACGGGGGGAGACATTCAGACGGCCGGTATCAAATTTCATATGAGCGACATCGCGCTGAATTTGGGTATACCGGTCGGTATTGCCCCGCGCAAGGCTCTGAACCACATTGGGTGTATATCTGAACTGGACACCTGCGTCCATTTGATTGGGTCTGTAAGCGGCTACGGCTGTCATTGTCTTTTTCCTTCCCCAGTTTAAACACTTCTAAATCTTGAGTTAGTCTCTTAATATACTTTATAGGAAGAAAAAGATTTATCTTACGTCAACATTGAGTTAAGAATTAGTTAATTCAGACCAGAGCAAATGGGCCAACTGAGCCAGCCACAAATCAGACGCAGACTCATTTTCGAGCTGATCGGCAAAAACTGCCAAGACGATTTCTGCTTGGCCATCATGAATATAACCGACATCACTGCGGGTGCCTGGAAGCTCTCCGGGTTTATTGGCCACATACACGGGCGGGCAAAAGAGGAAGGGAATTTTTTCTCGGTCTTGCTGCTGGTGTAAAATGGCCAACATCTGCTCACAGCCATCGGAACCGGGTTCAGATAACTGGTGCCTAACCAACTTTTTCATCAAGAGCAGCATGTCTTCGGGGGTGGTCCAATTGTCGATGCCTCGCGCACGGGCCTCCAAATCCATCATGCGCCGCTCGATGCGGGTCTGTTTGAGGCCATTTTTGCGAATCCAGCCCTGCAGCCGGGGCAGGCCAAAGAGCTTGATCAAGAGATTGGTGGCAGTATTGTCGCTGATAATCGTCATCTGCCGCGCCACTTCGTACCAAGAAACGGGGGTGCCGACCGCCAAATTGTCAAAATAAGGCGAGTCTTCGATCCAGTCTTCGCTCTGGTAATAATAGGGCACATCGGGAATCCAGTCGCGTTCAGCGGCTGCGCAGTACATGGCCAGAATGGGCAATTTGATCGTGCTCGCTGCAAAGAAGGGCCGATTGCCATAACTCAGGCGTTTGCCTGTGTTGAGACACTCAGCGGCAAAGCCTGCCTGCCCAGCCAATTGCTCCAAATGCGTCTGCAAGCTCAGCGGCAAACCTGCTGCCGGGTGTTTAGCCATCGGAATGAGCCATTGTGATTAACCCTCGGGTGCAGGGTCTGGTGGAGCGGGCAAGGCAGGCTCAGGCACAATCATAGGCTTGACTTGGGGATAACCAAGGCCAAGCTGCAATAATTCGATCAGGGTTAAGGTTAATACGATCATCAGCGGTGCCAAGACAATTCCCAAAAAGCCAAAGACTTTTAAACCACCCAAAACCGCCAGAAAAAGCACAAGTGTATTCAAACGGTTGTCTTCACTGCTGACAGAGCTGATCAAAATCGGGCGCAGAATATTGTCGATTGTGCCCACCACCAACATGCCCCAGAGTACCAGAATCAGGGCCTTGATCGGGTGGCCTTGAAAAAAAAGCCAAGCTGCAGCAGGAAGCCAGACCACAGGTGGACCCACCAAGGGCAAAAAAGACATCACAGCCATGGTCACACCCCAAAGAATCGCCGAAGGCACGCCCAGAAACAGAAAGCCCAAGCCCCCCAGCAGGCCCTGGGCACAGGCTGTGCCAACCGAGCCAAAAATCGAGGCCTGAATCACCTCACGCATGCGGCCCAAGACCAAGTCTTTGTATTGAGGCTCAATCGGGATCAGGGATTTGAGGTAATCGACAAAGCGTTTGCCGTCACAAAACAGAAAAAAGAGGTTGATCTCCACCAGCAGCAATAAAATCACCATGCCTGAGAGGGCTTTAAAAAAGTCTGTCGAACTCGCCAGCATAAACTGGCTCAGGCCTTTGAGGGCGTTCATGGCTGTGGATTTTAAATCGAGGGTTTCGACTTTGACAAAACGGCCTAAGATTTCTTGGATTTGAACCAGCCAGGGCTGCTGCAAAATCGGGTGGTGGCGCAGAGTATCGAAGTTGATATTTTGGGCAGAATGCGAGAGCTGACGCGCCCCTTCACTCAGATCTTGAAAGAGCAGAACCATTAAAAACAAAAACGGCAGAACCAGCCCCAAGGTTAATCCAAGACACATCAGCAATGCCGCCACTTCTGGACGTTTGGGCATTTGCGCCAACAAGCGGGTATAAACGGGATAACTCAGGCTGACCAGTACCCCAGCCCAAAGCAATGAGTTCACAAAGGGCTCAAAAATCAAATAGAGTTGCCAGAGCATCGCCCCCAATAAGAGAGCAACAAAAAGTGTAAAAAAGAGTTTGCGATCCATGCTGCAGATTATACCCCCCTCTTGAAAAACTGTCTGGGAGTCCTGTCACAGCATCATGGGGACGACAAGCATTGAATCAGAGGAACTGCGCTAAAAAACAACGCCCCGCAAAGGTCTGAATGCGCTGCTGCCAGCGGGGCAAATCGTATTCCGCACGCAAATACTCTCTGACGGCCAGGCCACTGTGGTTGAGCTGAGCAAGGGGCTGTTCAAAGGCCTTGCGCATGAGCCAGCCCAATTGCCCAGCCAGTTGGGTGGGATCGCCACTCCCTGCCTGCTCAGCAAAAGGGCGCTCTAAAAAGGGAAATTGGCCTGCGGCAATTACTTTACAACCAGCAGCCTGGGCTGCCAAGGCCCAAATACCCTCCGTGACAGGATCTACTTCGATAAAGACCTGAGATCCGGTATACAGACCGGGCAAGTTATGAGGCCCCAACTCTTCTTGAACAAAAGTCAGGGAGGGAATTAATTCAGGATCATACCTTTGGCACTCCAGCCAAGCCATGACTTGTTCCAAAGCCAACTCAAAGCTTTGCGTCAGGGGTTTAATCACGAGATTGACAGGCTCTGGTTCGGCAAAGGTCGTTAGATAGGCCTTCAAGACACACTGCCAAGGCCGTGCGAAAGCATCTGAGCCCTGATTCTCGGCAAAATCAAGACAGGCAAAGAAAGCAAATCGCCCCTGCGATTCTTCTAAGATCAGGGGAGAAGCCTGGGGTGAAAAAACCTCAAAATCCACAGCCGGGGGCAAATAGAGCAATGCCTGCTCGGGCCAATTCAAGTTTTCCAAGGCCCTGCCTTGCTCGGGATGGGCATATAAGACAGCGGCCACCTCTGCCGGTCCAGGCAGTGTCTGTCTCTGATGCGCAGGCGTTTGCAACCAAGCCCAGCTTGACTCTCCCCGCCAGGGCGCTTGGGTCTGAACTTGAAAACGGGTTTGATCAGGCCTTTGTACAAATTGCAAAAGCGCACTTGAATAAGGCGAGAGAGCCAAAAACAACGCTGGCTCGGGCCAAAAAACCCGCAGCGGACGTTTTTCAAGCCCTGTATCGGGCAAATTCAGGCGCAGATACTGTTCCAGGGTTAAACCCCGCTCCCAGGCGTAGTGCAGATAGCGTTTAAACCGCTCCTCTTGCCCCACCTGCAGACATTGCTCCAGCAGGCGTTGCAAACCGGGCAGACAGGGTTCAATTGCAGCAGGGATCGGCAATTCGCTGAATTCAGGCCAGTGACCCGTTTCAGTCAGTACACGGGTCAACGCCCCCTGCCAAGCGGCCTGGGCCTGTGTTGCAGCCTCTCTGACAGCGGGCTGCTGATTGCAAAGCCCGCGGATCTCTGTGCGAATACGCCCGGCCATGGCCTGCCAAGAAAAAGCTTCAGATTCCTTTCGGGCCGCCCTGCCTTTTTGCACAATGGCTTCGGGGTGCGCGACAATCGCCCGCAAACAATCAGCCAAAGCCGGCACATCCACCTCGTGATAATAGGAAAAATAAGGAGTGATGCCAATATCCCCGAGGCTCTTGCCCAATTCAAAGGTCGTCCAGGTGGGCAGATACCAGGCCGAATCAGCTGAACTAAACTCCGGCGCAGGCCCCGCCTCGGGTACCACCACGGGTAGCCCACAGGCCATGGCTTCGAGAATCGGCAAGCCAAATCCCTCTCCCCGATAGGGGTGAACATAGACATCACAGGCCCTGTAAAGCGAGGCCAAGTCCTGCTCGGAGAGATCCGAACGGGTGATCAGTTGCAATGCGGGGGCTGCTGGGTTTTCGCGAAAAAAGGCCAGCGCCTCGGCCAAAGATCCTGTCGAATAAACCCCCTGATCCCCAAAACCTTTGATCACCAAGGCCACATCATCAGCAGCACTAAAAGCTTGGGCATAAGCCTTTAAAAGCAGGTCGACACCTTTGCGCGGAATCAAGCCCCCGACAAATAAAAAAACGGTTTTTTTGCGCTGGGGCAGGGGCCACTTGGGCCCTTCGGGGCAATAAAGGGCTGTGTCCACCCCATTTGGAATCACCCGGATGCGCTCAGGCAAAAGTCCCGAATGTTCAAAGCTGCGGGCCACAAAGGCCGAAGGCACCCAAACCTGATCCAGGGCAGCATTGAATTTTTGCACCCAGCTTTCAGGCAAAACCCCATGCTCCCAAGGCAAGATATTGACCCATTTGCCCTGTTGGGGGGGTAAAAGCCGGGGTGGCCAACGGTGGCTGATCAGGGCATCAGGCAATTGCACATGGTTGTTTAAATCTCCCGGCGGTTCAGACTCGGCAAATTCAGGGGGATGAAAGGGCAAGGTCGTCAAATAGAGCGCCGTGTCGCTCTGCAATAATTCAAGCAAACGGCGGTTGATTCTGGCCAAACTGTGGTGCGACTGAATCGCACCTTCCCAGAGCAGATAACCCTCCCGTTCTGGCTCTAAGGGCTCAGGGGGAAATTTTTGCCAGATCAGACGCTCCAGAGCCTGAAAAATCTCAACGCTTTCCAAGGCCATCATATGCCGCTGGGCCAGATCTCGGCCCGCTTGTAGCTGGGCCAAGGCCTGTTCGGGTTGACTTTCGCCCAAGAGCGCAGCCCCATGCAAACGAAAGGGAATCTCAAGCGGGCAGGCGGCTTGGGCGGCAGCATACCCACTTAAAAGGGCAGGTACGTCTTGTAAAGCGCTCAGGGCCTGTAAATAGAGCTGAAAAAAGGGGGCCAGCGGGGCCTGAGACAGAGCGTCTTCTGCCCGTTCACGCAGTTCTTGCCAACGCCCCAAGCCCTGAAGACACTCCATTTCAATGATGGCTAAAGCAAACGCCAAAGCCTGCACAGGAGGGTACCAGACCGACAAAGACCGAAAGATCTGCTCTTGGGTCAGCAAAAGCGGGGGAAAATTGTCCAGGTCAAGGGAGACACTTTTTAAGCCCTGCAGATGGTGCAAGGCCAATCCCCATTGCCTTTGCTTCCAAGCCCAGATCAGCGCTTGCAGGGCCTGCAATTGAGATGACAATTCAGACAGACATTGATGCGCCGCCTGCAAAAGGGGGCCTGGCTGAGTCAAACTTAAAGGATGAAAGGCAGCACGCACATAATTGATCACCCAATAAGAATAATAACGCTGATCGCGCTTAAAAAGAGGCTCTTTAAGAACTTCCGGCAAAAGAGCCAAAGCCAAGGGGTTCTCGGCTTGCACCAAGGTCAGGGCCTCGCTCTCCAAACGCAACAAAGGGAATTGGGCATGTTTTTGTAAGCGCGCTTGAACCCGTTCTTGAAACTGAGAGGCCTTTGTTGCCAATTCGGCAGACAGGGCCTGAAAACAGCCCAGCAAAGACAAAGTGGGTCTGAGCGTGTTGAGCGCTTGCTGCATCTGGCTGCGGCGCTGCGGATCAGCCTCTAATGCGGCCAGAACCCCCTCCAGCAGGCCGGGTGCATAGGTCAGATAATGTTCTCCCGCCCGCACATAGTCAGGCAAGCCATTCTGTCCTTCAGGGCAGAGCAGCAAAGCCCCACATGCCATCACCTCCAGCATCCGCGCCGTCAGGGTGGGATCGTCGCAGATCACGTAGCGACTGCGCTGGAAATAAAAGGGCAAAAAAGCGGGCGTGGTGGCAATAAAATAGCGGCATTTCAAGGGCAGGGCTTCATAGCTGGGCAAAGCTGGGGAATAGGGGTTGCTGGCGATATAGATCAGGTCATAAAGCAAATCAAAAAGCGGATCTGGCTTTGGCAGTGGCTGGTGCAAATCTGTTTCAATGCCCTGCCAACGGGTCTGCAAAACAGGCAAACCCAAGCGCTGAAAAAGGACAAACGCAGCTTCAGACAAAGCCACAATCCCATCATAAACGGCAAAAGTTTGACGGATATCCGCATCTGACAAGCCCCTGGGCACATCAGCAAAAGCAATCAGTGGCAATGGGCTTTGAAAGACTTGGCGGGGCGGCAAACGTTTGTGAGGCTCCAAGAGAAAAATCCACTCGGCCTCAGGCAATTGGGCCAAGCGCAAAGCATCCAAGCTCGGCAATTGGGCACTGACCTGGGTTCCCGGCAATTCATAATTAAAGGCCTTGCTCTCTAAGGAAGGCTGTCCTGCTGCCAAGGTCCGGCGCAAGGCCTGATCCAACCCCTGGCGGAAGTCGGGCCCCCAGAGTATTTTCACAAATTACAACCAGACAATGCGGGCCCGCGCGGGCTGACAGTCGCGGAGCGCATTGCGGGTATCCACCAACAGCGGCAAATGATTGCAAAGCGCTTGGTAATCAACCCCTTGCCGATGGTGGGTGACCACCACACCACAGGCGTAGTCCCCCAATTGCTCAAAAGAGACGGAGCGAAGGGTCTGTCCTTCGAGCTCAAATTGGGGAATATACGGATCAAAATAGTCCACAAGCGCCCCTTTGGACCAGAGCAATTGAATCAACTCCAAAGCAGGTGATTCACGCATATCGTCGACATCGGATTTATAGGCCACACCGATCACCAGCACTTTGCTGCCTTTGAGCGGCAGACTGTGCTCGTTGAGGGCCTCCATGATCAATTGCAGCACCTCACGGGGCATGGCCGAGTTGATCTGCTCCGCCAGGGCCATGAACCGCGGTTCATAACCGTGCAAACGCGATTTCCAAATTAAATAATGGGGGTCGAGGGGAATACAGTGGCCGCCAATACCGGGTCCGGGTAAAAATTTCATAAAGCCAAAGGGTTTGGTGGCAGCCGCATCAATCACTTCCCAGACATCCACCCCCAAAACCCTGCAAATGCCCGCAAATTCGTTGACCAAGGCAATATTCACACTGCGAAAGGTATTTTCGAGAATTTTGGCAGCCTCCGCCACACGGGCCGAAGAGACAGAGTGAACCTGTCCCATCACTTGCATATAGAGAGCAGCTGCCACTTCGGTGCAGGCAGGGGTCACGCCGCCCACCACTTTGGGAATTTGCGCGACCTGGAACTGTTTATTGCCAGGGTCAATGCGCTCAGGTGAAAAAGCCAATAAAAAATCTTGGCCGACTGTGTGGCCCGTTTTTTCAAACATCGGCAAGAGAATCTCGTCGGTGGTGCCAGGATAAGTCGTGCTCTCCAAGATCACCAAATGGCCCGGTCTGAGAATTTTAACAATCTCTTCAGCAGCTGCCAGAATATACGAAATATCGGGCTCTTTGCTTTTGCGCAAAGGGGTGGGCACACAGATAATCAGGGCATCTGCGTCTTTTAAATGGGCAAAATCGCTACTAAAAACCGTGCCTGGCAGACCATTTAAACGGGCCACAAAATCGTCAGGAATGTCCTGGATATAAGATTTTCCGGCTTGCAAAGCTTGAATTTTGCGGGCATCCACATCGATGCCCGTCACCGCAAAGCCTTCGCGGGAAAAGGCCTCCAAAAGCGGCAAGCCAACATAACCCAGCCCAATCACGCCAATCCGGGTACTGCGCTCGGTCAAGCTCTGTAAAAATTCAGAAACGAGGGATGTGTTTGACATGGATTTTATTATACCCTTGTTATACCCCTGATCGTGAGCCGCTGCAGTTGCTCTGATTCAAAAGCGAGAAAGGCCTGAAATTGAGATATGCCCGCCTGCCCCAACTGTCAGAGTTCTGAACATCAACGGGAACGCACCGCTTATGGCGACTGGAGCCGCTGTTTGAAATGTCGGGCCTGTTACGCACCCACCCCCAACCCAGCAATGCCTGCAGAACCCAACCCCCAAAACGCCTTAAACATCTTCCAAGCCACCCATGATGAAGTTGGCAGGCATCTTTCCTGGCAGGCCCCCGCTCCCAAAATCTATCTTGCCACAGGCGGCGTGACCGCCCTCTTTGGCGGACTGTTTCTGTTGGGTGGCCTGTGGCTGGGCCATTGGAGCTATGCCCTGATCGGCCTGCTCTTTGGCGGAATCATGCTTGGGGGCGGCTTGTCTCAATTGCGCAAAGGCCTCAACACCCACCAGATCAGCCTTTTATCCTCAGGCAAAATCAGCGTAAAAACCGGCCCATGGCCCCATCAGGGCTATCCCTTTGATCCAGAACCCGGCAGCCCTGTGTTTTGCCGCTGTTCGCGCCAAGAGCGGCTGGATTTATTTCATTTGTATACCCAGCAAAACGGCAAAGCCAAGCTGCTAACACCTGCCGAATTAGAAAGCAAAGAACAGGCTTTTTGGCTGCTGTACCACTGCCAAAACACACGCCAGCTTCAGACTTAAATTAAGGAGAAAGAAAAGAAATGAATATCGGACAACTCGCCAAAGCCTCAGGGGTCAATGCCAAACTCATCCGCTACTATGAATCGATCGGCCTGATTCCCCCCGCTGAGCGCAGTGAGTCGAATTACCGTGTCTACCGCGACACAGACGTACATTTTCTCAAATTTATCAAACGCGCACGCAAACTGGGCTTTGGTATTCCAGATATTCAGGTTCTGCTCAGCCTCTGGCAAGACAGCGCCCGCTCCAGTGCCGAGGTCAAAGAGCTGGCAAACAAACACATTCAGACCCTGGAAGCGCAAATGGCCGAAATGACGGCCATGCTCAACACCCTCAAACGCCTGTCGCACAATTGCCACGGGGATCAGCGTCCCGACTGCCCCATTATCGAAGAACTGGCTCAAGAATTTTAAAGTTTTCTCTGTTTAAATTTTTCTCTGTTTAAATTATTCTCTGGGGGGCTTTACCTTCCCATTGTTGGAAAGTTTATCCTAAGTGTAGACCTTATAAAACAATGTCACTCAATCAACAGGAAAAACATGATGCCCTTACTGAAAACCACCCCCCTTATCTTGCTCCTGGCCGCCAGCTTAAGTGCGGCTCCGGCCTGGGCCCAAACACACACACATCCCCCCACCACAGAACAGGCTGATCCCACAGCCACAGATCACGCAGCCATGAACCACACGGAAATGAACCACACGGAAATGAACCACACAACCCATGCCAACACCGTCACCCACACCCTGATGCAGCGTGCCCGCACATTGGGTTCGGGAACGAGCCTGCTGCCACAGGAGAGCCCGATGCGCATGTGGAGCCTCGATAGCGGAGATTGGCTCTGGATGTTTCATGGTGATCTGGTCGGCGGCTACAACCAGCAAGGTGGCCCCCGTGGCGCCCAGACCTGGGCCGCTGAAAACTGGGCCATGGCCATGGGCTCGGGCCAACTCGGCCCCGGCATTCTCGATCTGCGTGCCATGTTCAGCCTCGAAGCATTGACTCTGCCCCCTGGTGGCACCCCCGAACTCTTTCAGACCGGCGAGACCTATCAAAACAAACCTCTGCGCGACAGACAACATCCCCACGACCTGTTGATGGAACTGGCCGCGCGTTATACGTATCAACCGAGTGCCGATCTCAACTTTTTTGCCTATGCCGGTCTGGCCGGAGAACCCGCTTTGGGGCCCTCGGCGTTTATGCACAGGCCATCGAGTGCAGACAATCACTGGGCGCCACTCTCCCATCATTTGCAAGACGCCACCCATATCTCCTATGGCGTGGGCACCTTGGGCGCACGCTGGCAGATGTTTCAGCTCGAAGCCTCCCTGTTTAATGGGCGTGAACCCGATGAAAACCGTTTTAACATTGACTTTGGCCCGCTCGACTCCTGGTCGACGCGTCTGAGCTGGATCCCCAGCGACAATTGGGTGGCCCAGGTTTCGTATGGCCAACTCAAAGAGCCCGAGGCCCTTACCCCTGGCGATGTGCATCGCAGCACGGCCTCTGTCACCCATGTCACCCCCCTGGGAGAGGGCCTGCTCTCCAGCACCGCCATCTGGGGCATGAACCAGGAGTTTCACGGCGAAAGCAGGGTGCTACACAGCTTTGGCCTCGAAAGCCAATACGATTGGGACCAACAGCGCAATCACGTCTATGGCCGCCTCGAAGTGGTGGATAAATCGGGCTTAGACCTGGTCGGTAGCAGCGAGGCTGACCACCACAATCTTTACCGTATCACAGCGCTGACCTTGGGCGGCATCCGTGAATTGGACTGGAGTGAACATTTTGACTTGGGCCTGGGTGCGGATGCCAGTTTGTATTTTGGCGATGCCCAGGTGCGCCAAACTTATGGCGAAATGCCTTATGGTTTTCGGGTCTATTTGCGCCTGCGTCCGCCCACCATGCAACATACGGCCCCAGCTGCAACGGCAGCCCAGACCGAGCCCCGTGGCTGGGTTTTACCTGCTGAAGAGGGTGAACCCTCTGCTGAACATACTCATTGAGACAGCCATTTTTCCTGTGCTTGGCGACGTCTCAACCAGGCCAGCGTACCTGTGAGACGATGCCACTGATCTGTGCCATGGGTCGGCAAGAGACTGCCTTCGGCCTGTGTCACCAGAAGCTGAATCCGTTCCAAGGTTTCTTGATTCCCATTTTGACCGGCCATGTGCAGAAGGTCTTCGTAGACCCCATAGCGGCGTGTCAGATCAAACCACCCCGGATCAGACAGCGGTTTTTGGAGATCATAAGGGCTTCCGACAGGTAACTGCAGCAGGGGATCACCGGACAATGTATCCAGCAATTGATGAATCTGCTGGGGGCGTGCGTATTCGCGAAAAAGCCCAAGAAAACAGCGGATCAGATGCCCATGTTCATAAGCACCAGGATCATAACCACCCGGAGAGAGATATTCGAGGCGACTGCGTTGGGGTTGAAAACGCCAGAACAGCTCCCAGAGAGGATCTAAAAGCGGAGCCAGTTCAGCTTTTGAACAGCGTTTCAAGCGTTGAAACAAAAAATGGATAAACCAGCGCTGAAAATCGAGGACATAAAGCCCCGGAAACTGGATATCTGGATATTCAGGACGCTCTTGGGCATAGGTCTGGGCCCAGCTCAGTTCAGCTTCGATCCAAGGCAGAACACGTTCGAGAGGCAGCGGCCAATCAGGCCGACTTCGATTCAGCGTTTCGAGCAGTTTATAGGCATGAGTGACGGTGAACTTGCGGTTTAACGCTGTTTCGATACAGTTCAAAATTGCCGCAAAGGCATTGTCTGAGCCGATTGAAATCAGCAATCGGGCCCCCCATAACAGCAGCCAATTGCGGCTATCCAGAGGCCCCGCCCAGCTTGCCAAAGTAGGAAAAAGCTGTAATAAGACAGCTTCTGTGTGTTTTTCTAACCCTTGGGCTTGAACCTGGGTTAAAGCACTGCGCCAAATCGCTTCTTCATAGACCCAATGAGAAAGATAAGGCGCCTGGCTCTCTTTGCGTTTGGAACGAAACGCCAGGGCCAGGGCCAAAGCCGAAATTTGCAGAGAAAGTGGGTAATTTGCCAGACTTTCGACGGCCGCCACAATCGGTGGGGTAAAAGGCAATTGCAGCCAACGAGACATTTCTTCGATCAGGGCAGGATCCTGTTCTCGCCCCAGCAAACGCAGAATCCAGGCTTGGATCCAAGGTGTACAGTTCTCCAAATGGGCATACAAGCGGGGACGCAGTTCTTGCCAGGGCATGCTGTTACAGAGATTGTCTGCAACCACCGGGTCAAAAGGACCGCCCATGGATTTTTTTAAAAAAACCGAGAGAATCTGATCGGGATCCTGGCCCTGTAAAAGGCTCCCCATACCTGGCCATGCAGTGCGTTTGCTCAACCAAGCCAGAATCTGATCAGGATAACGTGGCATCAAAGCAGCAGCCACTTTCAGGCGATACTGCCGGCGCTCCAAACTCAATTCTAGCCAATCCAAGAGATCGGCATCTGCCGCCGGGCAGCGCAAAAGCTGATCGAGAATCGCCTCGCGGCAGCTGCGGCGGCGGCTCAAATGGGCCAGCAAAAAGAGCCCCACTTCAGCCAAAGCAGGGGCTTCAGAGGCGGTAGGAGCCATCGGCACACTGAGAAAGGCCATCACGAGCGGCTGGCGAGATTCAGATTGGGCCCAGATCGCCTGTAAATGCTGGTAACGCGCAGGGGCAGAGCAATCAGAACTCAAGAGTCTCGCCAGAACATCCATACACAATCTCCAGCACTTTTTCTGATCAGACAGCAGGCCAAGCAAAAGGGTTCAGATCCAGTGTAAAGATTTTTTGCAAACATATGTTTACACTGTTAACATTATATGGTTTAATCAAATTATCAAGCTCAAATGGAGACTCACCCAAATGCAAATCGACAAACCCCAAGCAACCAGCTTTAAGAAAACCCAACCCAGCCAGCACAAAATCCCAGTCGAAGGCCAAACAGAGCTTCATTCAGAACAACCCATTCAAGATTTAGACAGCCGCAAAGAGCGCTTTGGCTCTCACCGCAAATTGAGCGAATCTTCAAGTGAGCTCTCGCTTGAAAGCGATCTGCAGGCGCTCGAAAGCCAAATCCAACAGGTCAAAGAAGAGAACTTACTCGAAAAGTCGCAAACCCTGCCCGACCCCAACACCATGCAGCGGGTACGCAGCCAGGTTCAACGCTCGCAAACGGTGCCTTTGGTTCAAGCCCAAAATTTCGACCTGGGCGATCTCGGCCTGAATGATGATGAAACCCGTGGCCTGAAGCAGGACCTCAACAAAGCCATGTTAGAAATGGGCCGCGACCCCAAAGAAAAAATTCAAGACTATCTCTCAGATCATCTCAAACCACTGCTGAAAGAACTCAGCAAAGCCGAAAAACAATTGATTGGGTCTGATCACGCCAAAGAAAAAGTCAACGGCAAAGCCCAGGCCCAAATGATCGCTCTGATGCAAAGCCTGGGCCAATCTGATGAGCTGAGTCTCTTGCTCATCAGCGTGAAGAGCAATCTCTCAGATACAAAGGTCAAGACGGAATTGCGGAATCTGATTGCTGGAGTGGTGGGCGAACTGAGAGAGGGAAAACCACAGGCCTACAGCGAACTCTCAGACAAAAAGAAAGCCTTTGTGAACAACGTCATCGATGGTTTGCTGCAGGGCATGCAGGGCAGCGAAAACAGGGGAATTCCGCCTCAATCACCCGGTTATAAAGGTCAACCGACCCCGTTGAGCACTGCCTGGGACAATCTCGAAGCCAAACTCAAAACCCAATTGGGCCAACTCAGCCCCGGTCAAGTGGCCCAGCTCAAACTCAAATCCAACCCAGAAATTGAAACGCTGTTCCTGCCCATCTTTGGCAAATCCAGCCTGCTCAGCCCGCTGTTGATCAAAACCGTGCGCGAGTTTACCCCAGCAATTGCCCCCCGCAGCCAAGAGACCAGCTTTAAAGCCTTGACCCGCGAAGATCTGCTGAGTGGCATCGGTGTCCAGACCACTTTGCAGGCCCTGGGTCAAACGCCTGGCAATCAGCAAGCCCGAACCCATGTCTGCGACGCCCTTTTGCCCCATATTCAAGATCTCTTAAAAGATCCCAACGCCAAAATGCAATTGCAATTGCTGGGCAAAAATGGTCTGGCCTATCTGCTCACAAGTGCGATGCCCAAGCAAGAAGGGCAGACCCAGGTTCAGAAAGAGCAACGCAATCAGGATATCCTGTGGTTGACAGAACAAATCCAGAACCTGATCCCCCCGCTGGGCCATGTCAGCGACCAAATGGTCACGCTCAATCACCCCACCCATGGAACCATGGATGCGCCCACCCAATTGACGATAGGTGGAAAAACTTACGAAGCTCCCCAATTTTTAGACAAAGCCGGATTTGGTGCCGTCTTCGCTTATTCCGAAGTGGGCCACCCCGAAAACAAAGTCGCTGTGAAGTTGATTCTGAACCAGGGCAATACGTTAAGCACAAAAGACGTTGAAGCCCGCCAAGAAATTATCAAAGAGATCAATTTACACAGCGAGTTACAGGGAACAGAAGGACACTCAAATATCATTGGTCTCAAAGGTACCTTGAGTGGCCCCGATGGCAGCCTCTATATGGTGCAGGAGTTTGCGCCAGGAGGCTCACTCAACGCCATGGCCCAAAAGCTGGAAAAAGCGCAGACCCTGGAACTACTCAACCCCGAAGCGCGGCGTCTGATGGGGACGTATCTGGTTAAACAGAGCCTCGAAGGCCTGGAATATATGCACGACGAGCGTGAAATGTTACATATGGATATCAAGCCTTATAACCTCTTGCTTGGGAACGATGGCAATGTCAAATTGATTGACTTTGGCACCTCCCATATCGGCACCCAACGCGATCTGCACAAGCGCTTGGTGGACAACCCGATTTTTCTGGCCCCCGAACATCTGGGCACAGGCACCACCCAAGCTGGCAAGGGTTCAGACATCTGGAGCATGGGCACCGTGGCTTATCGGCTTTTGGTCGGCGATCACGAAAAACACAGCTTTTTTCACAACAAAGGCTTTATGTTTGAAATTGAAAAAGAACTCAGTGATCACGCGCAAGACGTCAACCGCAAATTCATGGACCACAGCCCCGAGATGCCTGAAAATGGCCCCAGCGAAACCGACAAACCGGTCTTTGAGCTGATCAATTCTCTGATGGCTCCGACCCCAGACCAACGGCCCTCGGCCAAACAGGCCTTGGAACATGAACTCTTTCAGGATCAACGCCTGCAGAGCCCGGAGCTGAAACGGGTCTTTGAAAAACTGGCTCAGCCTTTTCCCTCCTGGTGCCTGACGCCCGAGTCCCAAGTTGAATTCTCAGCCCAAAGCTCCGAAGAACAGCTCAAAGCTCGCATGATGGATCTCAAACCCGAGCTGCAGGCATTGGGTCTGGCTTAAGTTTCAGCTCCCAAATACCCCGGAGGGGCCCTTAGGGGCCTCTTTTTTTGCTTCTGCTTTAAGGGAGGGAGTGAAATCACAGCCCGCGATACGTCTATCAATGGGTTTTATTTTGCAAAAGGCAACTCAAAAGGCTATGGTATAGGGAATGTTGCCCTGGTAAGCAATAGTCATCAAGATTGAAGCAGTTCGAAGCAGGCGATGAAAGAAAAAACGCTTTCCCAAACCCATTGGCCAAAACATCTTTATGCCTTGGATGTCTCAAGGGGTTTTGCGGCATTGGCTGTGGTCCTCTGGCATTGGCAACATTTTGCTTATACAGGCCATGCGCTGCCGGAGAATTTTCAGCGCGAAAGCCAACCCCTCTACGGTCCTTTGCGCCTGTGGTATGAAAACGGCCACTTGGGCGTGGACTATTTTTTTCTGCTTTCGGGTTTTATTTTTTTCTGGTTGTATGGCCCAGCGATCAAAGACAAAGCCATCACCGCTTGGGAATTTGGCCTGCAACGCTTTTCAAGGCTTTATCCTCTGCATTTTGTCACTTTATTGGCCGTTGCAGGCCTACAGGCGCTGTATATTTCCCGAGAGCATCGTTCCTTTGTTTACCCCTTTAACGATCTCTATCATTTTTTGCTCAACCTGGGATTTGCCTCGCAATGGGGATTTCAGCGGGGCTGGTCCTTTAATGCCCCCATTTGGTCTGTCTCGATCGAAGTGCTTTTGTATGGGGTTTTCTTTATAACGGCCTTGCTGGGCCGGGGTAGCTGGCGCTTCTGCCTGTCTGTTTCTGTTGCGGCGTTTGGGCTGAGTTTGGCGCTGCACAACGAAATCTTGGGGGGACTGGCTTTGTTTTTTCTGGGGGGCTTGGTCTTTCATGCCACCACCTGGCTCAGCCAGCAATCGCCCAGATACACACATCTGATTTGTGCTTTGACGCTCTTTTCTTGGCTTTGCGTGCTGCTGGACTGTTATGCCCTGCATTTCAGCCAGAATCTCTGGGAATCCGGCCTGCTGGGAAAGCTTGTTTTAAAAGGCTTTCCCAGGTATCTGCTTTTTCCGTTGACGGTTTGCACTTTGGCGCTGCTCGAAATCGAGAGAGGCCCCTTTTTAAAGCCCTTCTCCTGGATCGGAGAGATTACCTATGCTTCTTATTTGCTGCATTTTCCCCTGCAACTCATGGTGGGGCTGGCCGTCAGTATGGGGCTTTTAAAAGCCCCTTTCTATCTGAACCCGCTCGCGCTCTTGGCTTTTTTTGGGGTTTTGATTCCCCTCTCTTATCTGACCTTTATCGGGTTTGAGCGACCCATGCAAAACAGGATCAGACGCACAAGCCGCAGAGCGCAATGAGAGACTGACCTTTACCCCCAAAATGGGAATCCCAGAAAAGGGGTGGCTGATTATGCAAAATATGAGTGTCCAGAACACAACAGGAAATTCGGGCTGATTTTAAGCCTGACACATACCGAAAAATAACGGGCAGAAAAGACTTCATGGAAACTTTTTTTCCATCTCTTTAAGAAACGCCTGATACGCCCATTCAGCACCTTCATTCTGGCACCACGTTTTCAAGGAGGGGTAATCCACCGGGTGTTTGCGAGCCACCATCAAGGCCTGTAAAAAACAATCTTGGGCTTGATAATGGATATAACTGGCAAGTCTGTCTTTGACACAGTCTGTGGGTGAAAGAATTTTTATGGTGACGCCATCCACCTCCCACGATGCAGACTGAATATTGATCTCTTCTCCAATCGCTACAGGTGGAGAGACAATGTCGATGAACAAATCTCTGCAATCGGGGTGTTCATAATAACGGTGTTTGTCTTTTATAAAACCAATTTTGGCAAGTGCTGCTGTGATTTTTTTTGAATCCATAAAAATAGGCGGAACCATGTCCAAGTCGCCTGAGCGATAGGCATCCTGCGTATAAACAGAGACAACTGCACCTCCCACCAAAACAGTAGAAATGCCTTCACGTTCCAAATGTGTGGAAACATATCGCCAAAGCTCTTCGACACTGCACTGAGTAAGGTTAATGGTCATTTGTCTCAGGTTTGACAGACACCTTCACTTTTTTACCCGGTTTACGTGGGCGGCGGCGAATCTGTAGAAATTTATTTTTTTCCTCACTCGGGAGTGCATCATAAAAGTGCTTGATCAATTCCATAAAGGGACGGGTTAAAAAGTTTTTGAGATTGTATTGGTAAATTCGGGTGTTTCCAAGTTTTTCAGACACGAGAATACCCGCCCTCTCATAGCGTTCAAGCTGCTTCTGCACCTGACTGACTGAGATTTCAAAATCATGGGCAATGGCTGAAGCATAGGTTTTCCCATAATGATGAAGATGCAAAAATACCCGCATGGCAGTGGGACTGCCTAAAATAGTATCTAACATAGACTTAGCATAAGGGAATCTGAGCAGATTTGTAAACCTATTAAATAGGTTAACTCACCTACTTAATAGGTTGA
The DNA here is from genome assembly GCA_044356335.1 of Candidatus Sericytochromatia bacterium. GTDB lineage: Bacteria > Cyanobacteriota > Sericytochromatia > UBA7694 > UBA7694. The sequence continues at coordinate 5,404 of JBIKWL010000068.1, read as the reverse complement.
TTAGGCAAAATACTGCGTCCAAAAGGCATTGGTCAGCAGGCGGTTTTTGGAGATCACCCGCAGGGTGCTGCCGGTGTGCTTTTCGATCAGGCGGTAGTTTTGTGGCTCGACCTTGAGCTCGGTTTCGAGGGTGTTGGTCAGCAATTGCTCCAACATGCGCGTGCAGGCCTCGGCTGAGCGCACGACCAAAATGCCATTGAGCACCCCCGAAGAGAGAATCACCTGCAAGGCCAGCGGATGCACCTCTTTAAAGGTATGTGCCCGGCGCTCAAAAAACAGCGCGGCCTGGACCAGTTTCTCGATCAAGACCCCACGCAAATTGTCGGGAGGCAGAGGCCTCGCCGTTGGCCGCGAGCGCAGGGTCAATTCATCGAGCCAAGAACGGGCCTGAATCTGACTGTCGGGGTCGAGCTCTTTGAGCTCGCCGTAGAGGTCGAAATCTGCCCAATGCTGTTCGATCAACTCGGCCAGGGCCTGTGGGGCCAACTTTTGCAATTGGGCGGTTAAAATCTTGCCGACCATGCCCTGCCGATCGAGGTCTTCATCCTGTTCCAGCTTCAAATCCTGCATCCAGACCCGCAGGGAATGTTCGTGTTCGCGCATGAGCGATTCGCTGTTGATACCCTCGGCCGCTGAAAAGAGGCGGGGCACATAGACGATCACGGGCTTGCCCTGACCCAGTGCCACCGAGGCCTCGGAGTCTTTGCCAAAGGTATCCCCTTTTTGGGCCATATAAATAGTCAAGCTGGCGCGTTTGAGCATCAGGGCCTCGACCAGGCCTTTGGCCACACGGTCGGAGATCCACGAGAGCGTGGGATTAAAATAGCGCAAATGCAAAGGCGCAATTCGGGGGTCGTTAAAAATCGTCTCAACAAAGGTATTCACCGAGATAAAATCCGCCCGCTCGCGCATGGAGGTGGCGATGTAGACGTCCATAAAGGGCTCGGTGAGATAAGCAGACAGGTTTTGCTGGCCCATTTCCTGGGTTTCTTCGATCCGAGCCAGGTCTTCGTCTTCGGGTGCCAGCCGGGCGGCTTCGCGCCGCACTTCGTCGGGGTCGACCTTGTTAAACAGAGTCTCTTCGATTTCGAGGTCGGAGTCAAATTTGCGCAAGAGCGTCTGAATTTTGTGCAGTTTTTTGCTGGCAAAGAGCAAAATACTTCGCTGCACATCTTCTTCGAGCCAAGCCGCCAACTCCAATAATTTGCTGTGCAACTCATGGCGCTCACGGTTTTCCCGGCGCACGCGCTCAGCAGAGATATACCCCAAATCGTCAAGGCGCTCGCGGGCAATCGGGCGAATCGTCTCAAAGGGGCGACGCAGGGTATACATCATCTTGCTGATCGTCTCCAGCGGGGCCAAGGCATCAGCCAAAGCCACTTCTTCACAATTGGAGAGGGTTTTGTAAGCTTTGCGGAAAGAGCCATAAATGCGAATCGCAGTGGTCTGAAAGCGGCGCACCCGCTCTTCAAATTGGGCCACCGAGGCAAAATTACTCTGGCCGAGAAAACGCCGATAAAAAGCCGGGGTCACGCTGCGTTCGCCATAGAAAGTCAGCAGGGCATTAAAATGAGCATGGGCCTGCACCATGCTCATCTGCACCTGGGCATCGAGCACATACTCGCTGATCGCTTCGATCAACATGCCCTGTGAGAGCGGATCGAGGGTTTCCAGATTCAGGCTTTTGCCGAGCATTTCCGACAAAGCCGCTTCAAAGGCAATGGCACTGAGATAATCATCGTGAGTGACCACCCGCCAATCGGGGTCTTCCCCCATGTCCAAGACATCCGCCAGCAGGGTGAGGTCTTCGGGGCTGGGCATGCGCCGCCCCTGCTCCAAAAGGGTAATCACGTTGCGACTGCGGCCCATTTGATCTGCCAATTTTTTTTGGGTCAAATTGTGACGCAAGCGGTATTTCAGCACAATATCCCCAATCCGGCGAATGCCGGGCTGGATCTCTTCGGGACCGTGTTCAGCCATGCTCTGCTTCTTTGCTCATTTGATATTCAAGATTAAAATTTCAAGCAGCTTAACACAGATAAAGCCTTCAACCAAGACACCCACAGGCTTCGCGCCTGATTTACGCCCAATTGGAAATTCAGAGAGACGGTGTATAATTGAAAGATGAATTACGGACAGGATTTCGGCTATGGCACCGCCAGTGATCGCGGTTTGCTTTATTATTTGATTTTCCCAATGGATGTCTGGGGCAAACACCACCTTGACCCCGAATACCAGGTCTTCAGTGAGCAAAAGCGCTATGAGATCTGGCCTATTTTTATTTTTTTGATGCCTGCCGTGGTCTTGGCCGCAGGCATGTTGCTCGATTTGGGCCTGTTTTCAGCCCTGTTTTTTTATGGGCTGGAAGGGCTTTTATTGGCAGCGGTGTGTAAGTTTTACACCGAATTGGACGATTTCGGTTATGTCTTAGACCTGGCCTTGAATTTTTGGCTCTCTTTCCTGGTCTTAAGTCTGGTCTTTTTGGTGATTTTTGCGGTTATTGGGATTTTTCTCTAGAAGCGCGCGTAGATGGTAGAACACAGATAGAATCAAGGATGGTTGTCAACATGGTACACAGATTTCATCACAGCTTCGCAGCACTGGCAGCAACAGCACTCTCTCTTTCTTTGATCTGGACCAGCCCTGTTTCCGCTCAAACACCCCAAGTTGAAACCAAGCGCCCCGTCAAGGTCTATTCCTTGCCTGGCCAATTGGACAGTGTTCCTGTTTTTAACAGCAACAGCCCCGAATTGGTGTTACAAGAAGGCATTTTACTCTCCAGTCTGCCCGGCCCCGAAAACAGCCAGGTGCCCTTTCTGAATTTTGCCTTTAAAGGGGATTTTTCGGTTTTTACCCACCACATCACCAAAGACAACAGCCCTGGTGAACGCCTTTTGTACACAGGTCTTTTGGCCTCTAACCAGAGCGATCAGCCGATCAAATTGCAACTCAAAGCCGGGGCCAGCTATCTCAGCCAGCCCGATGCCCTCTTTCTACCTCTGCCAGCCTTAAAAGCCAATCCCGACGCCCAGATTTATGCTGGACCAGGCGATCGGGTGGCAACCGAACTGGTGGCCGGTAAGTCTCAGTATTCCCCCATGAACTTCGAAATCCCCCCCCGTTCGACGGTGCTGCTTTCAAGCTTACCCATTCCCACCGATGTGGAAATTCTGCCCCCGATCAATGGCCGCTCAACCCTGATGCATTTTCACAGCGATGGGCCGGTTTATCTCTCCCATGTGGCCCGTTTTGCAGATAACGACGGCAGTGGGTTTAAGTCCCCAACCCTAGAGGATTACCAAGCCATCCTCAACACCCGCAAATTGGCAGGTCCCCGCGACAATACACCCACCGTTTACGCTCCCCAGGATCCGCCTCCTGGCGGTAAATTTATCTACAGCCGCGTGGCGGGTATTCAAAAAGGTGCCGGTTGGCATGGCGATTTCTTTCAAAAAACAGCGATTTTGCAAATGCCCGCAGCAGGTCAAACAGTTGCTTATCCAATTGCATCGCTCTATCTCAAACGTTATGGTACCGCCCAAAACCAAAGTGCCGATCTGTTTAAACGCTATCCCGACACGGCTTACCAAGCGCATGGCAATTATGGTGTCCATTACCAATTGAACCTGCCCTTTAACAATCCCGACCCTTTTTACCGCAATTATGTACTGCGTTTGACCCACCCAGCCATGATCAGCGGCTCGGCCCCCAATGTCACCTTGACCTATCGCTATCCCCCAGATAAACAGGTGGTATTCAGAGGCAGTGTGCGTTTGGAATGGACCGATGAATTTAATCAAAAGCAGGACCATCTTGTACATCTGGCTTTGCGCCATGGCGAAGAAGCCCCCCCATTGGCCCTTCTGACCATCCCCCCCGGACGCCGTTATGATCTCAAAATGAGCCTGATTTATCCGGCAGATGCAACCCCCCCCCAATTGCTCAGTATCGAACGACTGGATTAACGCCTTTTGCCATGACTTTTGACATGAACGATGAAGACCGTTTTTCAGAATCGGCACCGGGAGAGGGCACACTTTTCAAAGAGCGCAAAATTTTGGTTGTGGATGACGATCCAGATATGCTTGTGCTGATCACCCTGGTGGTGTCTAAAATTGTGGGCTATGTTTACCAAACCCATTTCCCACGGGAAGGCCTGCGACTGGCCATTACGTATAAACCCGATCTGATTATCCTCGACAACGACATGCCAGATATGAAAGGGGTGGAAGTCTTGAATAATCTGCGTGATATGCCCAATACCCGCCAAACGCCTGTTTTGATGCTGACAGCAGACAATTCAGAAGCTTCGGTGAAAAAGGCCATCCAACACCAAGCCAGTGGCTACCTGCTCAAACCCTTCGACCCTCCCACCTTGCGCGACGAAGTGGTCAAAATTCTGGCGGGGCTCAAGCCCTAAACAAACAAATTTTTAAGCCTCAAACCCATTCAAAATTGGGTTTGGGGCTTTTTTCATTTGACGGCAGTTCCAACAGAGACTTGACAGTGCTAAATCTATTTTGATATACATCTAATTAGATAACTATCTAAATAATTAAAGGAGGGCTGAATCTGTGGATCAGCTTTTATTTGAACAATTATTGTCATTTTTTAAGGCCTTGGCCGACGAAAACCGCCTCAAACTGATCGGGATGCTGGCAGAAAAGGAGTGCAGTGTTGAAGAACTAGCGACCCGTCTCAAGGTCAGAGAGCCCACCGTTTCACACCATTTGGCGCGCCTGCGCGAATTGGACTTGGTGACGATGCGCAAAGAGGGCAATACCCATCTCTACCATTTGCAGGCCACGTCTTTGCACAAACTCAGTAAAGACGTGCTGTCACTGGAAAGCATCGCCGCTCCAGATCCCGATCCGGTAGAAGATCTCTGGGAACGCAAAGTGCTCAAAGACTACCTGCAAGAGGGTCGCCTGAGCCAAATTCCCGCCAGTCGTAAAAAGCGCGAGGTAATTCTGCGTTGGCTGGTCAATCAGCTGGAATGGGAGAAACGCTATCCCGAAAAGGAAATCAACGCGTTTTTACTCAATTACCATTGGGACTCCGCCACCTTAAGACGGGAGTTTATTATGAGCAAATTGATGATGCGCGAAAACAACGTCTATTGGCGCATTTGAAACCGCCACGAGCCAATTTTCCGACTAACTTCCCGGCCAGTTGCCCCACCCTCTGGCCGGGATTTTTTCTGGCATTTGGCAGCTAAAGATCTGATTAAGAATATTAAGAGACAATTAAAATTAACCTCTTCTTAGCTCTCAGATAAATCAACCATAAGAAAGATATCTGGCCATGTCCCCATAATAAGAACATAAAGCTCAAGTTAAAAAATTAAAATTCAAGTTAAGAATATAAAGAGGACCTTAAAAATGACCATTACCGCCGTTAACCC
>JBIKWL010000299.1:0-3156 GCA_044356335.1 Candidatus Sericytochromatia bacterium | reverse complement strand
ACAAGTTCTCACCCCCCAAAACACCTCCCCCACCCCCAAAACAACCCAAACAAAACCTGCTGAAACCCAAGCACCCGCCATTCAATCAGATTCTCTCTCTTTAAACAGCAAACAACCCAAACTCGGTGAATCCGTCAAAGAAGGCGTTAAATTCCAAACTGGCATGGGCGCCAAATGGGGTGCTGGCGGTGGTGCTATCGCTGGCGGTTTGGCCGTTCCGCTCTTGACCTACGCCCTTACCATGGGCGCTCCGCTGCAAAATCCCAAAATCTTCTGGGGCTCTCTGGCTGTTGGTGTGGTCGGTGGTGCCGCTGTCGGCGCAGGTATTGGAGCCGCAACAGGCGCCATGAACGGAGCTATCAACGGAGCCGTGGTCAGCGCCGCTAAAAACAAAACCCAAGCTCAATTGGGCACCGCAGCTCTGGCCGGCGTCAGCAACCTGGCTTACGACCTCTACAAAGGCAAATCCCTGCCCACAGCCCTGGTCTCCTCGGCTGTCACCGCCGGTGTGGCCGGTTGGGTCGGCGGCGTGATCTACGACCGCGCCACCAAATAAAAACTTAAAAGCGTTTTGAAGCAGCCTCAATAGAGGCTGTTTCGCTTTTTGGGGCCCCATTATCTAACAGGAAAAAATATGCACACAGCGTTTACCCCTTCAGCCGTCCAAGCCAACCTCAACCGCATTTACGATCAGGGGTTTGCCTCAGATTTTCACGAAGACTTTTTTAGCCACAGTGGCTTCTCCAATTTTGGCTATTGGACGCCGGGCCTGAGCCAACCTGCGGAAGCAGCAGAAGCCTTGGTTTTGGAACTGCTCAAACCTGTTCAACCGATCTCAGGCCCGATTCTCGATGTGGCCTGTGGCCAAGGCGGCACCACCCGCACCCTGAGCAAGTTTGTGCCCGCTTCAGATATTTTGGCCATCAATATTTCGACCAAACAATTGGCCGCAGCCGAGAGAAATGCCCCCGGTTGCCAGTTTCGGGCCATGAGTGCCACGGCTTTGGATTTGCCCGATCAGAGCCAAGCCGGTATTTTATGCGTCGAAGCCGTCTTCCACTTTGAAACCCGGCGGCGCTTTTTAAAAGAGGCCCTGCGCGTCTTAAAACCCGGTGGTTGGCTGGCCCTGAGTGATGTGCGCTTTAAATTTCCGCCCCCGGCCCGAATTATTCCGCCTGCCAATCACTTTCACCATTTGCGGGAATATGCCCAAATATATACCGATGCGGGTTTTGAGCCTGCGGTCATTCGCTCTGTACTCAAACCAACCTGGAAAGGTTGCCGCAACGCCCTCAGGGCCTATGCCCTGAAACGCCTCAGAAAACAGCCCTCACCCCAGACCTTCAAAGAGTGGAGCATGAACGAAGTGCGCTGTATGCTTTATGACGCCGTCTTCAGTGATTATTTGCTGGTGAATGTGCGCAAACCGGCTTAAAGCCTCATTTGTAAAGCTTCACTTGGCTTTGCGCACCACGCTGAATTTTAAGAGCATTTTTTCGATCAGCAGATCCGGCAAAAGCTTGCGCAAAAGCAGGGCGATTTTGGCATCTGTGCCCGCCCCATAGCGCAGCTTGGGCACGGGTGTTTGCAGGGCTTTGGCGACCACTTGGGCCACGACCTCGGGGGCTGTGCCTTTGGTGCCAATGCGGTCGAGGGCACGCTCAAAGCTGGCAAAGACATCGGCGTAACGTTCCAAGGCCTGTGGGGGCAATTCCTGTTTGAGGGCGCTGAAAAGCACACGCGACTTTTGAAAGATCGGCGTGCGAATCACACCGGGTTCGATCAAAGAGCAATAGATCTGCCAGGGCCACAGCTCCAAGCGCAGGGCCTCGGTCAGCGATTCCAGCGCAAATTTGGAGCTGCAATAGGGCGATAAAAAAGGCGTGGTGATCTTGCCATTGACCGAAGACATATTTACAATCCGGCCCGGCGTGCCCTTGCGCAAAAGCGGCAGACAGGCCTGAATGCCCTGAATCACAGCAAAATAATTGACCTCAAACTGGCTGCGAAAGCGCTCGATCGGCAGGTATTCAATCGGCCCACCGAGTCCAATGCCCGCGTTGTTGATCAGGGCATAGAGCCCTTGTTCGGGCTCGTGTTCGGCAATCAAAGCCGTGACAGCCTGCCAATCAGCGGCGGAGCAGACATCGAGCAAAACGGGGGTGATCCGCTCAGCAGAAGGATTTTCAGGCAGCGTACGCATTCCGGCATAGACATGGTAGCCACGTTCAGCAAGGTAGGTGGCGCAGGCCGCGCCAATCCCTGTAGAAGCGCCTGTGATTAAGACCGCTTGGGGCCTCAAGCGGGGTGCGCCTCATCGGCTGAGTTCTGGACTGAATCTGGGGCAGAATCCAGGTTTTGTGCCTTATCGGAGGTTTTCTCAGGCGTTTTTTCTGTCGCATTTTCTCTCGCTCCTGGCTGAAAGGCATGAAAGAGCAACAACCCGCCCCCAATCATAATCGCCACGTCGGCCACATTAAAAATATTGGTGTGCATCCAGCTGATGCCTTTGAAGCCAATATACATAAAGTCCACGACATGGCCGTAGAGGGCGCGGTCGATTAAATTGCCGAGACCGCCCGCCAAGACAAGCGAGAGGGCGATCGTGACAATCAACGGTTGGGCCGTGCGGATGATATAGACCATCAGGACCGCCAGAATCAGGCCCACGCCAACGGTAAACACCAATTTGCGGATCGGGTCGGGGAGTTGGCTGCCCAAACTGCCCCAGGCACCGGGATTGAGGGCATATTGCAGGCGGACGGTGTCATCCCAAAAACTCATCGCAGGTTTGCCCATCAAATGGGCGGTGGCCTGCATTTTGGTGAATTGATCGGCCCCTACAAAGGGCAGGCAGATCAAGAGCAGCCATAAAATACGATCGCGCATAGGTCATCCTGTTTAAATCTGAATATTCCTAGCATTGTAACGTATTTTGGGGGTAATGCCAGTTGGTGGGCGAATCGGTTGGGTGTTGTGGAGCGGGGTGATCGGTTTTGACTTTCTGAAAGGGGTCATCGACTCCGGTTGGCGCAAGCCCCTAACGTTCGGGCCGCTCACTGCGCACGTCGTATGTTAGAAGCAGGTGAAGTGAATCCTGTATAAAGGAAAATGGAACCGAGAGAAGTACAGGCCTCGCTGTGCACGTAGTCCTAA
>JBIKWL010000059.1:0-33485 GCA_044356335.1 Candidatus Sericytochromatia bacterium | reverse complement strand
CTGAGGGTTTTGACAAAGCCTTCCTGGTATTTTTCAATAATCCGGGAAGGGTATTGAATTTCACCCAATTCGACCACACGGGCCCGGCGGAAATCTTCTTTTTGGTAGGTGGCCTCGATTTTTTTCTCGCTCTGGGGGGAGATATTCAGGCCCGACGAATCCAAAAATTCAATGCTGATTTTCTCGCGGCTGGTGTCTGCCGCCAAACGCACATGCACGCCCCCGGCAACGTCCAGAGAGGGGATCTGAATGCGGGCCACCGGCAAGGCGCAGGCTTCCAAGTTCTGAATGTGCACACCGACTGAGAGCACCCCCGAGGCAAAGGCCCGGCTAAACAGGCGGGAGGCGGCAGATTGGTCGCGGCTGAGCGAAATGCTCTTGCCCATGCCGATGGTGGCACCATAAGCGGCACCCATTTTGACAGCCAATTCGGGGGTGATATCTGTATTGACGGTGCCGGAAATGCCCAGCTCGCCAAACAGGCTTTGCAGCTGACCACTGCCCCAGATAATGCTTTCGGTGGCGATGGAGTTGGGTTCGAGGTGTTTGTTGGGCCAAATGCGCACTTCGGGTTTGACCAGGGTCTTTTCGCCCAGAGAGCAATCGTCGCCGACCACAGCCCCTTCGAGGATCTGGGCTTCTTTGTGAACGATTACATTTTTGCCCAGGGTACAGCCGCGCAACGAGGCTCCCCGGTCGATATGCACGCCATTCCAGACAATCGGGCGTTTGAGTGTGGCATTTTGGCCGACCACCACATTGTCACCCAGAACGGTATTGGCGCTGATGCGCACATTTTTGCCGATATAGGTATTGTGGCCAATCACGGCAGGGCCTTCGAGGCTCACAGAGCTCTCCATTTCGACCCCTTCACCAATCCAAACGCCATTTTCTTTCTGTTGGTAGGGCATCTCCACTTGGACCTTGCCTGCCAGCACGTCATAATGGGCCTGGCGGTAGGTGGTCAAATTGCCGATATCACACCAATAGCCCTCTGCCACATAGCCGTACATCGGCAGGCCTTTTTCGAGAATCAAGGGGAAGAGATCTTTGGAGAAGTCCTTTTCTTCGTTGGCAGGCAAAAGGGCCAATAATTCGGGTTCAAGTACGTAAATGCCAGTATTGATCGTGTCGCTAAACACTTCGCTGCTGGTGGGCTTTTCCAGAAAACGCTGGATCCGACCCTCTTCGTCGGTAATCACAACACCGTAGTCGAGCGGGTTTTCAACGCGGGTCAAAACAATGGTGGCTTTGGAACCTTTTTCTTTGTGAAACTTCAGGGCCTGGCTCAGATCAAAATCAGTCAGTGAGTCCCCGCTGATGACCAAAAAAGTGTCGTCGAGGTGTTGTTCGATATTTTTAACACAACCGGCAGTGCCCAGGGGGCGCTCCTCTTCGAGGGCGTAATTGACACGCACGCCCAGCTCTTCTCCGTTGAGTAAATAATTTTGGATCAGGTGGGGCAGATAATAGAGGGTGACATAAATATCGTCATAACTGTGTTTTTTGAGTAGGTCGATAATATGTTCGATAATCGGCTTGTTGACAATCGGCACCATCGGTTTGGGCAGATCGCAAGTCAGTGGTCTGAGTCGGGTGCCGGAGCCTCCGGCCATGAGTACGGCTTTCATTGAGTACGTTGTTCCCTTTCTCTAAAAAGATCCCAGAAAGCACCTCTATGGTAGCATTCTTAGCCAGCGAGAGTCACTTAATCCCTAAGACTTCTTTGCCGTCGCTGGTTTTATATCTCAGTGGGCAGCGTTTTGGGGGTGTGTTAAACTGGGAGAGTACCATTCCAGGTAACTGGACATATTTCTTTGAATCCATCCGAATCCATTTAATTCCAGTCGGGGCTTTTTGTGATTTTAGTCAGGATCCGGTATGGCTCTCTTGACCTCTTAAACAAATAACAAGGTTATGCCAATGGATTTTCCACCTGCTGTGTCACTCCCTTTCCCTGTCGTGGGTTTGGGCGCTTCTGCGGGTGGACTGGCTGCCTTCGAGGCCTTTTTTTCGGGCTTGCCCCTGGATCGCAAACCTGGTATGGCGTTCATTTTGGTACAACATCTGGCCCCCGATCATCAAAGCCGCTTGGCTGAATTGATTCGCGGTTACACCCAGATGCAGGTCTTGGAAGTCTCTGATGGCTTAGAGATCCAGCCCAATTGTGTTTATATTATTCCGCCCAATTGCGATCTGGCTCTGCTCAAGGGGCGGCTGCAATTATATGAACCTGCCGCTCCCCGAGGCCAACGCCTGCCCATCGACTTTTTCTTTTCATCTTTGGCGCGAGAGTTACATCAGCACGCGATTTGCATTGTGCTCTCGGGCACCGGCGCGGACGGCTCAGTGGGTTTGCGGGCCATCAAAGAAGCAGGCGGACTCGTTCTGGTACAAGAACTGCACTCTGCCGAATACGATGGCATGCCCCGCAGCGCAATTGCCACTGGGCTGGTGGACTTTGAACTCCTGCCCAAAGAGATGCCAGAACGTCTGATGGCTTATGTTGAAACAACGTTTACTCACCTGGCTCCAGTTCTTCCCCTGCAAAAACCCAAACTCTCTCAGGACTCCGACACAGGCTTTTTATCTGGTTCCGAGTCTGAGTCGGATCCTGAGCCAGGATTAAACACCCTTTTTTCGCTTTTATCTGTCCAGACCGGGCATGATTTTTCTCAATACAAGCCCAATACCCTCTCTCGTCGGATTGAACGCCGTTTGGCACTGCATCAGCTCAAGACCCTGGATGAATATGTGGCTTACGCTCAAGCAGAACCCGCTGAAATCAACGCTCTCTTTCGCGACCTTTTGATTGGGGTCACCCATTTTTTTCGCGATCCCGATGCTTTTCAGGTCTTAGAAAAACAGGTGATTCCCCAACTGTTTGCGAATCTATCTGAGCAGAGCACGATCCGGGTTTGGGTGCCCGCTTGTTCCACTGGTGAAGAAGCGTATTCCCTCGCCATTTTGTTGGCTGAACAGCAGGCGCTGAGCAAACAAAATCCAAAGGTGCAAATCTTTGCCACAGATATCGACAAAGCAGCCATTGCAACGGCCCGGGCCGGGGTCTATCCCCTCAGTACTACTGCAGGTCTTTCTGCTGAGCGCTTGGCCCGTTTTTTTTCAATTGAGCCCCCGTCTGCAGATCAAGATCAGATCCGCTATCGCATTCACAAGAACATTCGCAACATGCTGATTTTCTCTGAACAGGATCTGATTAAAGATCCGCCTTTTTCCAGACTTGATCTGATTAGCTGTCGCAATTTATTAATTTATATGGGGGCGGCTTTACAAAAAAAACTGATTCCGCTCTTTCACTACGCATTAAACCCATCCGGTTTTCTGTTTTTGGGCACTTCTGAGACAGTGGGTGATGCCGAAGCTTTGTTTAGCACAGAAGATCGCAAAGAGAAGATCTATCGGCGCAAGCCCGATTCTCGCCAGCGGGGTCTGAAACAATTTGTTTCACCGGTATTGAGCCTGGATCTGCGCTTTTCCCCTGTGAATCCCCAAAAAGGCGCGCAGGGAAAGCTTTCCCTGCGCGAATTGACGGAACAGGCACTTTTGCAAAACGCTGTGCCTGCTGCTGCACTCGTGAAAAAAAATGGCGATATTCTCTACTTGCATGGTCGTACGGGTTTTTACCTCGAGCCAGCCCAGGGAGAAGCGGGCGTCAACAATATGATTAAAATGGCCCGAGAGGGATTGGGGCGCGATCTGACATTGGCTCTGCACAAGGCCTCTCAGCATGCCGAAGTCGTGCGTTGTTATGGGTTACGTGTCAAAACCAATGGCGATTATACGCTGACCGACCTGAAGGTCTATCCACTGATGTGGGAGCCGGGTGAGGGGCGAGAGGAAACTCTGTTCTTGGTTTTGTTGGAACAAGCCAAGTCCGCAGAAAACGAGTATCATGGCCTATTGCCCCAAGCTGGTGATAAGCGGGGGGCCAGGGCGGAAGTGGGGTCGGAAACGGTTTCCGACAGCGGTTCTGAGGCCCGAATTCACGCTCTGAAACAGGAGTTGCAGGCCAAAGAAGACTTTTTGAGTACGATCAATGAAGAGCTGGAAACGGCCAATGAAGAACTCAAAGCTTCCAACGAAGAGATGCAGTCGATGAACGAAGAGTTGCAGTCCACCAATGAAGAGCTGGAAACGGCCAAAGAGGAATTGCAATCTATCAACGAGGAATTGGCCACCATCAACACTGAATTGCAGGCCAAGGTGACGGATTTGTCCCGTGTCAACAACGATATGAACAATCTTTTGGCGGGCACAGGTATTGCAACGGTCTTTGTTGACCATGACCTCCATATTTTGCGTTTTACGCCTGCCGCAACCCGGATTATCAATCTGATTCAAAGCGACATGGGTCGCCCTGTGGCCCATATTGTCTCCAATCTGGTGGGTTATGATCAGCTCTCACAAGATATTCAGCGGGTTTTGGATACCCTTATTCCTGTTGATGTCGAAGTCCAGAGCAAGGCGGGAAAATGGTTTGCGATGCATATTCTGCCCTATCGGACGCTGGAAAATGTGATTGAAGGTGCTGTGATCACGTTTGTGGATATCCAGACTGCCAAGCAAGACCAAGCCGCTTTGGCTGACACCATCACACAGACTTTTAATGCCATGATGGCAATTGCACACCAACCCCTTTTGCTCCTGTCTGACGATTTACGAATTCGCTTAGCAAATTCCGCATTTGGCCGTTTTTTTGAGCTGGAACCAGAGGCCGTGATCGGGCAGTTGATCTTTGATTTAGAGCAGCAAGAATGGGATATCCCAGCCTTGAGAGTTTTATTTGAACAGTATTTGTCTCAAAGTCCGATCTGCCTAGATTATGTCTTATCACATTCCTTTAAAAAAATTGGTTTGCGGGTGCTCAGTCTCAATGCCCGCCGGATCGTTAACCAAGCAGGGCATGTCTCATCGATTTTATTGGCGATTGAAGAAGTTTTGCCTCAGAAGTTGGTTGTGTAAATGATAAATACCGATAAATACACAAATCCGATTCCTGACAGTTCTCTGCAATTGCGCAAGCTGGCAGAAGAGCTGTACCTGAAAAAAAATTCACAGATAGCGATAGATCTGGATGGCATGGGGGTCGATAATATCCAGCATCTCATTCATGAATTACTGGTTCATCAGATTGAACTAGAAATGCAGAATGAAGAACTGCACCGAACACAGTTGGCACTCGACGCCGCCCGAAACCGCTATTATGAACTCTATAATTTTGCGCCCGTGGGTTATCTGACAGTCAGTCGAAAGGGGATAATTCTGGAGTCAAATCTCCATGCCGCGCAACTTTTAAATAGGCCTCAGTTGGAGCTACTTACGCAGTCTATTCAACGTTTTATTCTGCCAGAAGATCAGGACCTTTTTTATCATCACCACAAAAATATTGTTGCAACGGGTCAATCTCAGGTGTGTGAATTGCGCTTACGCGGTTCCATAGAGGGCCAGACCAGATGGGTGCATATCACTGGCTCTCTCCTCTCTTCTGGCAGTTTTGGGGACCCGATTTTTCTCTTGATCTTGAGTGATATCAGTGAATTAAAACAATTGGAAACGGAACGCCAATCGCGCCAAAAAGCAGAGTTTGCCAGTCAGGCCAAAAGCCGATTTTTGGCCCATATGAGCCATGAAATTCGCACACCCCTGAATGCTATTTTGGGTTTCAGTGAGCTGATGCAGCAGCAATTACAGGAGCCCCGCTGGCAGAATTACCTACAGGCCATCAATAGCAGTGGCAAAACGCTGTTACACATTATTGATGATATTTTGGATTTGAGTAAAATTGAAGTCGGAAAAATTGAAATAAATCCTGTTGCGATTGATTTGCGCCAACTTATTCAGGAAATTGACCTTTTGTTGCGCAAATCCTTTGCAGAAAAAGGACTGAAGTTTGACATTCAAATGGCTTCAGATCTGCCGACTTCTCTCAGTTTGGATCCCTTGCGTCTGCGACAGATACTGATAAATCTACTCAATAACGCACTCAAATTTACCTCAAAAGGCTGTGTTACGTTGCGGATTTCTTTTTTAGCTACTTCGGCAGAATCAGGCCAACTTAGCTTGAGTGTGAGTGATACAGGGATTGGGATCTCGGAGCACTTTAAAACGCGTATTTTTCAACCCTTTGAACAAGAACCCTCTTCTGAACAGACCTCAACTGGGACTGGACTGGGGCTGGCTATCACCTATCAATTGGTGCAATTGATGCAGGGCCAAATTTTGCTTGAAAGCCAACTCGGAGAAGGGACCACTTTCCAGATTTTGCTCCCGGATATCCGCCAATCATCGGTCAGTTTAATCACAGATCTCCATCCTGTTTCGCCATTTGTGGACTTTGCCCCAGCCTGTTTATTGCTGGTGGATGACCAGCCTACCAATCTGCAATTATTGCAGGCCTATCTTGAAGAGCAGTCCTTTCAGCTCTTGCTGGCTCACAATGGGCAAGAAGCATATGAACAAGCATTGCAAAGCCAACCCGATTTGATTTTGATGGATATTCGTATGCCTATTATGGATGGCACAGAAGCTTTAAGCCTGCTCCATTCTAACCCTGTCACCCAGTCGATTCCCGTCATTGCCCTGACCGCTTATTCTTTGCAGTTGGAAAAAAATAGTTTTTTGGAGATGGGGTTTGATGGCTATCTGCGTAAACCTGTTAGTAAAGTTGAGTTGTGGGCGTGTTTGAAACTGTTTTTAAGACTTCAGGATCTTGAAAAAGAGGCTCCCCATGTTTCTTCCAGCCAGGAAACATTGCCCAAAACGGATTTGATGCTGATACTAAAACAAGAGTGGTTGCCGCGCTGGGAAGCGATTCAAGCATCGCTGGTTGTAAACGAATTAGAAAATTTTGCAACAGAATTATTGCTGCTTGCTGAGCGTTTTGCGGAGCCCCGATTGAAAATTTTTGCTCTGACACTTTTGAATGATGTTCAGCAATTTGCGCTGGAGTCTGCACAAAAACACCTGTTGGCTTTTCCCCGCTTTTTGCAAAAGGAATGACAAGTGTGGTTGCAGAGAGAATAACTGTGTGGGCTATCAAACTGTGTTATTATTTCAACCGTTATGAGTCATTTAATTCTACAAACACGTCTTCAGCCTTCCCTGCTCCACAGCCATTTTTTGAGTTTACAAAACAGCTGTTCGGCTTTTCTCAAAAGCTGGTTGTCCTCAGACCAACAAGAATTGCTTTTGGAACTGGCTTTGCCGCAGCAAAGCCATCACGAGTATCTGGCCTTGCGGCCTTTATCTGGGGGGCAGATGATTTTGCATGTGCTCAGAGAGGGCGAAGAATTGAACTATAAACAGTTACAGCCCGCTTTACAGGGGCTTTTGGACTGGTTAAAAGAAAACGATGCCCAGCTTGCATTGCTGCGCCACACCTTTGGTCAATATGTTGCTCTATCCCCGTCACCTCTTTCTTGAACCCACTTTTCTCGCCCAAGGTTGGCAGGCCTGGTTACCAGGAGATGGCCCGCTCAATCTTGAAATTGGCTGTGGTTATGGTCATTTTCTCAGCTACATGGCCCAGCGCTTTCCTGAGCAGCGCTTTATTGGGCTCGACATTATTAACAAAATTCTCTTGCAGGTCGAGCGCCGCTTGCAGCGGGAGGGCTTGGACAATGCCCGTGTTTGCAAATTGGATGCTGTGCTCGCGCTGCGCGAATTGTTTCCGAGCGGATCATTGGCCAATATCTATATTCTCTTTCCCGATCCCTGGTTCAAAGAGCGGCGCTTAAAACGGCGGATCTTGCGCTCCGAGACTCTGCCCGAACTCTTGCGCGTCTTAAAGCCGGGGGGCTGTCTGCATTTTGTCTCTGACGACGCTGATTATGCAGCGGATGCCTTGCAATTGTTGGCGGACTGTTCACGTTTGAAAGCGGTGCCTTTTCCGGATTTGGAAACGCGTACCAAATACGAACGCAAGTGGTTGGAACAGGATAAAACCATTCACCGTTATGCTTATCAGCTGGTAGATGGGCCTGAGCCTGCTCTTTGGCCGGGCTATGATCCCCGTGCCACGATTCTGCTAAGGGATTGGACTGCCGATAAAGGCCTGCTTTTTTGGCAAAACTTTCAACCCCTTAAAGCCCTAAATCCCAATCAGGTTTTGAAATTCTTGGCCTGTTATCGCTCAGGAGAGAGCTTGCTCTTAAAAGGACTTTTGGCAGATACAGGCTCTTTGGCGCTTGAATTTTGGGTCGAGATCGATCCCCAAGGCCAACTTACCTTGGCTCCCCATTCTTGTTTGCCCCGCTTGCAAAACCGCGCTCGTTTATTGGCTGAACTGGCGGATTTAATTCAGAGCGGTATGCCAAAAGGCCTTTAATGCGACCAGGGGTGAGCTTGTTGATAGCCTTTGACCTTTTCAATCTGTCCATCGGGCAAATGGAGGTCTAAGTCAGGCTGTTCCTGGGCCTTGAGCAGGGAGGGAAGACAGTCTTTGTGAATCTGCTCTTGATTTCCCAAGAGGCAGTAAGCATCTTCAATCAGCCCATAACAAAAGCAACAGCGCGCTTCTGTATCGGGGTTAACCGAAATGAAGCGCGCTGGCGAAAGCTTGGATTGCACTTGGATTAAACTTTACTTGGCTTGGGCTAAGAAAGGCTTTCATTTTTCAGGCTGAGGTCCAGGCTGTTCAAAGTTTGTTGCATAAACACGGGCAACATACTGCGGGGGACAGGCTCAAGCAAGTAGGCGATGTCCTTGTTTAATAACATCTGATCATAGAGTTCACGGGCTTTGGCATTGTCTTCGACTTCTAAAGCCCAGCGAATTTTTTTGAGGCTTTCGGCAAAGGGCTGACGCACCTTGAGAAAACGGCGCATCGTTTCGTCTTGTAGACGCTGGTGGGATTCCATATACAGGGCCAGATAAGCTTGGCTCTTCAGATTGAGACGGTGGGCTTCTTGTGCCAGTGGCAGTGCTTTGCCAAAATCATAACTGCGGAAAGCTGCCAAACCTTTGCGGTAATAGGCCTCTGCAATTTGAGGGGCTAATTTTTCAAGTGAAGCTGAAATTTCTGCAGATAGAGGGGTGTAACGCTTGGCAAAGTTGAACTCTGCCTGGGCTTCAATCCACTTGCCCAGACTCTGATAGGCTTTGGCTCTGAATACGTGCAAATCAGACCACTGGAGGGCGGAGAGATGGGCGCCGTTGTATTTGCTCTCTTTCAAAACACTCAGACCTTTTTCGGGTTCGTTTTGAATCATCCAGCTTTTAGCGAGCAACATCCGGGTTTGAAAATACAATTGGGTATCTTCAGCGGCCCTTTCATCTTCGGGTAAGATTTTGGCTTCAATGGTTTGAAGTAATTCTTGGGCCTGCTCTGGGTTGGCTTCGCCCAAATAGGTCTCTGCTAATTTGAGCTGCAAAGCCAAGACATCGGGGTATTTTTGGCTCAGAGGCTCAAATAACTCACGGGCCCCTTCAAAATTGCCTTCGCTAAGCGTGGCCTGGGCTTTTTCATAGCTGCTTAGATCGTTCTGATCAAAGCCGTTGGAAGGGGTGTAATAGGCTTCCATTTGTCTTTGACCGTCCCACATGGTTTCTTCATTGGCGTGAGCCATTGCGATCACCGACAGGCCCATGGCCAGACTTAAACTGAGTGTAAGCAGGGATTTGAGGTGGATTTGCACGGGTTAATCTCCATCTATAAAATCGTCATCGTCGTCCAAATGTATTTCGGCGAATTCTTCTTGTTCAAAAGGCAAGTATTCTTCAAAACGCGTAGGTTTGTCTTCTGTGTTGTCTTCTGGATTGAGATCGGCAGTGGGGGTTAAACGCAGTAATCTACATGTATCCACCAGTTCAAAATGAACGTTTCCGTCGGCTTCCGTGCGGATATTCAGATAGTCAAAGCCGCAGACGTTGAGATAAATTCTGCGATTGGCAATCACTGTTGCACTGTGGTGATTGGCTACCACGCTCATGATATAACCTTCACCTGAAACCCGGATGTGACCGTCAACCACTTCTGCATAGCGCACATGCCCCATGTCTCTGATAATTCTGTAGATATCTTTGAGACCGTAGACAATACCATTTTCGATAATGCAGGGGATCTGTTGATCCGGGTGCGGTTGCTTCATGCTAACTGACCTCTTTCACCACCACGGGTTTCCCTATTATACAGAATCATTCAGTCAAAAGAGAATACAGATCTCTGGGACTCAGCTTTGCATGCGGCTGATCAGGCCGGTGGTGGAATGCCCTTGGAAAAAAGGCATGAAAGCCACTTCTATTCCCAGTTTGAGCAGGGTTTTTTGCTCCGGCAGGGTATCCAAGTTATAGTCTCCGGCTTTGAGATAGAGATCGGGGCGCAGCACGGAGATCAGCTCATCTGCAGTGTCTTGGTCAAAATGGGTAATAAAATCTGTACAGGCCAAGGCGGCCAAGACTTCGGCCCGATCCATTTCTGAATTGAGCGGACGCGAGGGGCCTTTGATCGCACTTACTGATCGATCGGTATTGACCCCAATAATCAAATGGGTTCCTTGCTTTTTTGCCGCTTGTAAATAGCGCACATGCCCAATATGTAAGAGATCAAAACAGCCATTGGTCAAGACCAATCGGCTATTTTGCTGACGCAGGGGGGCCAGTTGAGAGGGCAATTGAGAGAGCTCAAAGTACTTTTCAAACATTGTCTTATGGATATATTGAGGTTAACTTTCATTTAATTTAAGCCAGACTCGAGACGAGATCCTCGATAGCTATTATATCAGTCTTGAGGTAGGGAGAAAGTCAACATGGAAATTCGTGTAAATCAGTCGTCGGCTCCGGTAAAGCCCCCGCAGCTCTCCGTTCCTGCGCCGCGCCCGGTGGCCCCACAAGATAAAACCTATACCCAGATTCCGACTCAAGATACGGTTCGCTTCACGACCCGCGGCAGCCAGGTACCCTCTGCCCGTATATCCTTTTCAGAACCTGCCGCAAAAGAAAAAACCGAATTTGGCAGTGCCGTTCAGGTAGATGCCTCCAACCACAAAGAGATGAAAACCCTGCTCGGTTATTTTTCGATGACATCAGACCAAGAACGACAAATTCAGGCCGCAGAATCCCGGGCCTTTGATCGCTTTACCTCTGTGGGGTACTCTCCTGAGCGAGGATCGATCCAGGCCAAAATGCGTCAAGCGGCTGTCGATGTTTACAATCCAGGTTATTCTGCCCATACTTCAGCTCTGAGTATCAGCGATGGCGAAAAAGATCAGATCATGGACGCTCTCAAAAAATATGGCGAAGATGTGGCCGCAATCGGCGTGACAGGGCGCAACCGCAAGGATTTACAGCGCCATCTCGAAGACAAGTTTTTTATCACAATCTTCGACCGCGACAAAGAAGAGTTCCAAGACTATTTTAAAGGTGGCTTCCAGAACTTTGCTGCCGATCAAGCAGGCCAAAATGCCGTTAGCAATGATTTAATTAAGCCGAATTCGGTTTCAACGGCCAGTGCGCCAGCGGCAGTCACTGCCCAGCCAGAAGAAGAAAAATACAAATGGCGCTTTGTGCGACCGCGTGTGGGTATCAGTGTGCGCGGCTTGGATTTTAAAGAAGTCAAAGTCAAACCCAAAGTAGATTTGATTCAATTGCGTGGACCGGCCCATACCGAAGTGCGTGTAACTGCCGAGGTGCCTTTTGAATTCAGCGGCAAATATTATCCCGAAGCGGAGATCAGCGCCCGACGTATGATCAATGCCAAACCAGGTGAATATGGCACCCTCAAAGAAAATATTTATGCCGAAACCCGTGCCCATTATAATTTTGAAGAAAATCGAGTTCAGGCCACTTTGGGCGTGAGAAAACAGATTTCTCCCGACTCTTCTATGGGATTGTATGGCCTTTATAACCAGACTTTTTCGGGGCTTGAGGTCAAAGATGTTGGTATCGGTGTCAATTACCAGTCCCGATTTGAATAATTTCCCAGTAAAAAAATCAGATCTGACGCTTTGCTTTCGGGGCATCTCATAGTATAGTGAACGCCATGAAAGCCCTCTGTTTGCGCCTTAAATGGATCTTTGCCTTGTGTCTGCTGTCTTTGTTGGCCGGTTGCCTTTTTCGTGGTCAGGAGCAGACTTCAACAGAAACACAGGTGCTGCGCCGCAGCACCGATCCTGTCTCAGTTGATTTTTGGCACACCTTTAATGATGAAGAAGCGGGCACGCTCAAAGAGGCCTTGTCCAGCTTCAAACAAGAATTTCCCTATATCACCGTCAATTTGCAACAGGTGCCTTTCTCTGATGCTTTAAACAAATACAAGACTTTGGCTCAGGCTGGAAATGCCCCCGATATCTTCAGAGCAGAAATTGCCTGGACAACCGAATTGGCCTCAATGGGCTATCTCATGTCTTTGGATGCCTTTGTTGACCAAAAAGCCCAAGCTGATTTTGTGCCACAATCCCTGGCTTATTCTCGCTATAAGAACCATATTTGGGGCTTGCCTCAAGTGACCGATTGTCTGGCCCTGTTTTACAATAAACGTTTGGTAGGGCCCGAAGCGCCCAAGACCCTTGAGCAATTTTTGCTGCGTGGCCAAGAGTTGACCGATGCATCCAAAAAACAATATGCCTTCTTTTATCGCGGCGATCCCTATTGGTTTACGCCTTTTGTCTGGGCCTTTGGCGGCGACCTGATCGACAGCCAAACACTCAAAGTCAAAATTGCCGAAGAACCTGCCGTCAAAGCACTCAACTTCTTAATTGATCTGCGCAAAAAATACAAAATTGTGCCCGATTCTGTTGACTTTGCCAATGATTATGAAAATATGCAAATTGGCTTTAAAAATGGTCAATATGCCATGATTATCAATGGTCCTTGGTCTACCGCTGATTTGCTGGCGGGACCTGAATTCAAAAACCCAGAAAATCTTGGCATTGCTCGTATACCTCAGGGGCCGGGTGGCTGGGGATCGCCTGTGGGGGGGCACAATTATGTAATCGCCTCCAATACCAAAAAACTCTGGGCCTCTTGGGAAGTGATTCACTATTTGAGCCGACCCGAGATTCAGGCCCGTTTTGCCCTCAAAAACAATTTATTGCCCACGCGCAAATCTACTTATGAATTGCCTGCCGTCAAAGCCAATCGCGTGATCCAGTCCTTTAAACATGTGCTGGATGCTGCCAATACCCGACCTGTGATTCCACAGTCTGGTGCTATTTTTATTGATCTTAAGCCCGCTTATCAGGCGGCGCTCCTGGAAGAAAAAGATACTGGTACCGCCTTGAAGGAGGTTGAAGAAGCCTGGAAACGGCTTCTGAGCGCAGACTAAGATGTTAAAAGTAGAACGTCAAACCCCTTATCTTTTCCTCTTTCCTGGTTTTGGCATGATGCTCTTATTGGTTTTTTTGCCCTTGTTCATAGGGATTGGCTTTAGTTTTCAAAATATTACCCAGCGCAATGCCTATGAACAGGTTTTTCGCGTCACCGAGATGCAGGCCGATGGGGCTGTGGCGGTGAAGACCGAGGTGTATCCCGCTACAGTCAAATATGTCGGCCTCGAAAACTACAATAAAGTTTTTGCCAGCCGGGATTTTTGGAAGGTTTTTGGCCAGACCCTGATTTGGACCTTTACCAATGTCTTTTTTCACTTTGTGCTCGGTTTGGGCTTGGCCCTGATTCTCAATCAGCAGCTCAAACAAAAGGCGATTTGGCGAGCGCTATTGCTGATACCCTGGGCTGTGCCTTCGTATATCACGGCCTTTTCCTGGCGCTGGCTGTTTAATGGTGACTATGGTTTTTTTAATTATATTCTGGCCAAGTTTGGGATTGCAGGCGTGTCCTGGTTATCCGATTCTACCTGGTCAATGTTTGCGGTTTGCGTGACCAATATCTGGCTGGGTGTGCCATTTATGATGATCACCCTGCTGGGCGGTCTGCAAGGCATTCCCGAGGAACTCTACGAAGCGGCCCAAATCGATGGTGCCACCAAAGCCCAGCAATTTTGGCAGGTGACCTTGCCGATGCTCAAGCCTGTGGCGATGGTGACCGTGCTCTTGGGCATTGTCTGGACCTTTAATATGTTTAATATTATTTATCTGGTCACCCAAGACAATCCCCACACAGATATTCTCGCCACCTTTGCCTTTAAAGCCTTCTTTGTGCGCGGCGAATATGGCTTGGCTTGCGCCTATGCTGTGGTGATCCTCTTCATCCTCAGTCTCTTTAGCCTGCTCTATTTAAAAGTCAACAAGGACAACCAGGTCAGCGCTTGAGGTGATTCTGTGAGTGGGCCTGTGAAGGGCGCCTTAAATCCGCTCCTGTTGGTGCGCGAAGGGCCGTCACTGCGTTGGTGGGGCCTGGCCACTTTGCTTACACTGTTCTTGGCTTTGGCTTGGCCCTTTGAAAGTCTGCGGATGGCTCTGGCTGGTTGCTTGGTGCTTATTTTTGTTGTCCTGTCTTTGGCCTCTCCACGCTTATCAGCGCAAGGCGTGGCGCTTTTTGTCTTTCTTGGGATTCTCACGGCGGTGGAGGTGGGGTTTAGTTTTAAAGCGCCTCAACTCTTTGCGCTGCTGGCCCTGGTGGCCTGGGCCATTCGCTGGTGTTTGGGTTCGCGTTCAGGGCAGTCGTGGCCTTGGGCCTGGTGTCTGCCTTTTCTCTGGATTGGCCTGTCTTGGTTGCCCTCGCTGGGGCGGGCTGAAACCGCACATTTGGCCCTGAACCAGGATATGACGGGGATTCGCCTGGTGTTTAATTACGGGTTATTGGTTTTGACGGCAGGGGTCTTGTTTGCCTCTGTGACAACGCCCGAAGCGCTTTGGAACCGGATCAATCTCCTGCTCTGTTCCTGCGCGCTCTCGTTGGCGGTGGGTTGGACAATGCAAGTCGGTTTTTATACAGGTCTTTACAATCCTCTCGAATATATTGGCAAACACGCTTCTCTGGTGGATTTTTATGGGCCGTTTTTGCGCATTTCGCCGGGTACCTTTGCCAATGAATATGGCGA
Organism: Candidatus Sericytochromatia bacterium; assembly: GCA_044356335.1. GTDB lineage: Bacteria > Cyanobacteriota > Sericytochromatia > UBA7694 > UBA7694. The sequence continues at coordinate 18,529 of JBIKWL010000059.1, read as the reverse complement.
AATATTACAGACCGTGGGCATTTTGCTGATCGGTTTGCTCTATCTCGACCCTTTGCGCTTTCAAGGCCGCAAGCGTCTCTTGCTGAATCTGCTTTTGGCCTGGGTGGTGGCGTCGCTGGTGATCAATTTTACCCGCGCCTCCTGGCTGGTCTTTGTGACAGGGGCTTTTTTTCTTTTGGCTTTGGCCCGACCCCCTTTTTGGCGGCTCTGTCTTTTGGGCGGGATGTTTTATGGCATTTTTTCAGGGCTTTTTCGCTTGAGTCAATTGATCAGCGAAGCGGGACTGCTGGTGACGGTCGGGCAGCGCTTTGGGGAATTGTCTGACGTGACGGTGGAGTCTGCCGGTCAGCGTTTGGAGACCTGGGGCCTGGCCTGGCAGTATTTTTTAGACAGCCCTTGGATTGGCAATGGTTTGGGCCGGTTTGTGGGTACCCACAATGTGCCTCTGCAATTATTGGCCGAAACAGGCATTTTGGGGCTGTTGGTCTTTTATGGGGCCATGGCCTGGATTACTTGGACCTTTTGGAAAGCCTGGTGTTTGGCTCAGGATCCCGGATTAAAAGATCTACAGATGACCTGGCTGGTGGCCTTTGCCGGTTGTCTGGCCTTTGATTTGACCAATCATGGTATTTTCCATTTTGTACTCTGGGTCTGTATTGCTCTGGGGCTGGCCACGGCCCGGCTCAATTTGTATCAATCCAGTGGGCAAAAACATGCTGACGGCTGAATTACTCAGTCAGATCCAGCCTGACGATTTGGCACAGGCAGCAGGCCTCTGGCAGGGTCAGATTCTGGCCCAAGTGGGGGATACCGAAAATCTGGTCTACCGCTGCCAGGGAGAGCCCGACTTTGCTCTGCGTTTTGTGCATCAAAGCCACCGCAATCAATTGCAATTGCAGGCTGAAATGGCTTGGTTAGGGACGCTGAACCAGGCTGGGCTCTCTGTCTGCCAGCCATTGTTGAGCCAAGGCGATTTGCTAATAGAGTGCCGAGAGATGGGTGGAGAGACTTTTTGGCTTTCGGCTTTTGCCTGGATCGCAGGGGAGCCTGTCAGCCGAAATAACCGCCAAAGCTGGAGTCCTGAATTGCTCAGGGCTTTGGGAGCTTTGGCAGCCCAGATGCATTTGCGGGCCTCTATTTTACCTGAGCTGCTCTGTCTTGCCCGTCCGGATTGGGTGCCCTCTTTTTTTCAACACAGCCAAGTCAAACTTGAGTCTGCTTGGTTGTGGCGGGCTGTGGAAAAAGCCCAACAGGCTTTACATTTATTGCCCTCTGACCCCGACCGCTTTGGCTTGATTCATGGGGATATCCACAGTGGGAATTTTCTTTTGCAAGCGGGCCAACCTTGGCTTTTTGATTTTGATGATTGTCACCGGGGCTGGTTTAATCAAGATCTGACTCTGATTGTGTATTATATTGTGGGCGCGCAAAACGCTCAGGATTCTGCCTTTGTGGCTTATTTGACCCGCCATTTGCGCGAGGGATACTCTGCTGTTCGGCCCTGGTCCGAGACCTTTGAGACAGAACTCCCCCTGTTTTTTCACTGGCGGGATCTCCAGCTCTATGGTTTTTTACATACCCGCTGGCGCAGCATTGCTGAAATGCCTGCGCGGGCCCAACAAGCCCAAGCAGATTTGGCTGAGCGGATTCAAAATCACCAATCGGGGTTTTAATCGCCGCCAAACATATTTGAAATGGCCTCTGCCGCTTCTTCGATCATTTTTCGGGTGAGTGGTGGGCCTTCGGTGACTTTTTCAATTTCTTTTTCGTGAGCCTGACTGCTGCGAATCGCTGCTTTGGTTCCTTTGATCAGCCCTTCGCCGATCAAAAAGGGTGCGCCAGCGACACTGTGTTCCAATCCCATCATCTTGGTTTTTAAGCCTGCTTTAAAACCTTCTCTAAATGAGTTTTCCTCATTTTCAACGAAGGCCACGTTGCCTGAGGCTTTGCCTTCAACTATCACGGGATCTCCGGCATGGGCTTTTAGCCCTTTGCCGACAATCAGATAGTCCTGATCTTCAATTTTAATCCCAATCGTGTCATAGCCATCGGGATTGTCTTTGAGGTGCTGTTCTACTTCGAGCAGGGATTTGTCGCTGCGAACCTGGCGCAGTTGGTAGTTTTCGAGGGCTTGTCCACCCACTGAAATTTTGAAATCACTCATGTAGATGCTTTCCTTGTCTGTGTTCTGCTCTGATTATAGCCAATCAGTGGCTGATTCTTTCTCTTTTGCCTGATACTGTCTAGAGCTAACTTAACAAAAAACCCCAGAACGCAGTGCAGCTTCAGTCTGAATAATCAGATTCTCTGAACCCAATAGACTGGGAGGCTGGCAGGAGTGCAAACCAATTTGCAATTCATAACCCGATTGTTGGGCTTTGGGCAGAAGTGACTGATAGAGGCCCTGAGCGACTGTCTCAGCGCCTGTTTCGAGGGTTTGCGGCAAGAGGATTGCCAAGGTGGTGGGGTCCAAACGGGCGGCCAAATCGGAGCAGCGCAAGGGACTCATGTCTTTGAGCAATTCGGGAAATGCTCTGGCCGTATCTGATTCAGAAACCGGCCCCACCCAGCGCAAAAGCAAGAGCGAAATACTCAGCGCATGGCGGTGGGAGCGTCGCCACTCTTCATTGAGACGTTCCTCAAAAGAGCGGCGATTGTAAAGCCCTGTTGCGGAGTCTAGGGGGTTGACGGCCTCCAAGCGGGCATAGAGGCTCTGAACTTCTTTGGCAATTTGACGGCGCTCTTGCAATGCTTTGGCCATTTTGAGGGCCAATTTGAGGTGTTGGCTTAAGCTCCGGGCGTTCCATGGTGCAAAGACAAAATCCAAGCGTCCCCCTTCGGGCCAATCTTGTTCTTGTTGGCTTTCGTCAACAAAGACCAAGGTGGGCAATTCCAGACGGATCAGGGGATAGAGAACCTGCATCAACTGGACGGGTTGCAGATCATGAGGTGAGAGCAAAAGCAAATCAGGCAGTGGTTCGGAGAGGTTACTTAAATCTTCCCAGTTGGCATTTTGCCACTCGGCATCGGGTGCGAGCTCTTGGATCTGGGTTTGCAATAGGGTGCTTAATTCTGGGGAAAGAACTGAACTTATTTTCATGGCGGGTCTTTAAATACACTTTTAATTCAGAATAGAGATGATGAAACTGACTTAACTACGCCCAACCGGGCAGATTCAATGGGTTTAAAAGGAATCTAAAAAATGAGGGTATAAAAAACGATTTTAGAACGTATTTTTAAATTAACCCAATCTTTATTTTAATGTCTGACAGGCCCTTATGTAAAGTTTTCGCTACAAAATTAACGAAAACAGATGTGATAAAATACCAAGAAATCCACCACAAGAACAAACACAAGACCAAAATTACAGGGCCATTTAAATCCAGCTATGAATCCCAGTTTGAATTCCCCCATCACCACTGCTGATCTCGACCCAAGTCAATTTACGCCGATGATGCAACAATTTCTGGAGGTCAAAAAGCAATATCCTCACGCCCTTTTGCTCTACCGCATGGGCGATTTTTACGAGACCTTTTTTGAAGATGCCCGCACAGCTGCACGTGAACTGGAAATTACCTTAACCGCCCGCGACGGAGGGCAAGGCAAACGGATTGATATGGCAGGGATTCCGTACCACTCCCTGGAAGCCTACTTGCCCCGTCTAATCGGAAAAGGTTATAAAGTGGCCATTTGTGAGCAGATGGAGGCCCCCAAACCCGGAAAATTGGTCAAACGCGAAGTGATCCGCGTGATTACACCTGGAACCCTGCTTGAGGGAGCCTTATTGCAAGAGAAACGCAATAATTATTTGGGGGCAGTTTACCGTGCCAAAAGTGGCTTTGGGTTGGCTTATACCGATATTTCAACCGGTGAATTTCGCCTAACCCAGGCAACAGGAGAGGGCGCAGCAGACTTGATTCTGCGTGAATTGGCAGGTTTGGAACTGGCGGAAACATTGTTGCCTACCCGTTTGGGATGGGGAGAACAGACCCTCGAAAACAGCGATTGGGCCTCGCTGATTCCCGACCCCCAGGGGGTAACCTGGGAATCGCATCTGATTTTTGAGCCGCGCACGGGCCGCGATCGGCTTTTGCATCATTTTGGTGTGGTTTCACTTGAAAGCTATGGTTGCCAAGACATGCCTTTGGCAGTGGCCGCTGCGGGTGCCGTCTTGCATTATTTGAGCCAGACCCAAATGAGTGCTTTAAAACAATTACAGCCACCTGTCACTTATTTATTGAGCCATCTTTTGGTCTTGGATCGCAGCACCCGGCGCAATTTAGAGTTGACCCAGACTTACCGTGAAAACAGCTTTGCGGGCTCGCTGCTCTGGGTCTTGGATCAGACCCGCACGGCCATGGGGGGGCGTCTCTTGCGCAATTGGCTCAACCACCCCCTGTTGGATCGTCTTGCGATCGAGGCCCGGTTGGACGCGGTGCAAGCCCTGATGATGGAACCCAATCTGCGCTTTGATCTGCGTGAACAGCTCGACGGCATTCGCGATTTGGAGCGCCTCTCGGCCCGCGTGGCCACCCAGGGCGCCAATCCCCGCGAATTGCGTGCTTTGGCCGAAAGTTTGCTGCGTCTGCCTGCTTTGGCCAGCTGTTTGGAGGGTTTAGACGTTGCGCTCTTTCAGGCTCTGCGGGAGATTCCTTCCGAAGTGTTGACCATGGCTCACAAGGTTGATGCCAGTTTGCAAGAGACCCTGCCGGTCAAAATCCAAGAGGGCGGTCTGTTCAAATCGGGCCTGAATCCAGAATTGGATGAATTACGGGAATTAATGAGCGGGGGCAAGACCTGGCTCAATGAGTTGGAGCAACAGGAGCGAGAACGCACAGGTATCAAATCTTTAAAAGTGGGTTATAGCAAGACCTTTGGCTATTTTATCGAAGTGACCCAGGCCAATAAAGACAATGTGCCTTCAGACTATCTGCGCAAGCAGACCCTGACCAATGCTGAGCGTTTTATTACCCCGGCTTTAAAAGAGAAAGAGGCAGCCATTCTCAATGCCGATGAGCAGGTCAAGCAGCTGGAATATGAATTGTATTTGAATTTGCGCCAAGAAGTGGCAATTCACTTAAAAGATCTGCAGGCCTTGGCGGGTGCCACAGCAGCGCTCGATGTCTTAACGGCTTTGGCCGAGGTGGCTGTGCACAATCGCTATTGCCGTCCCCGTTTTCAGGCTTCACCGGGCATCAATATCCGTGGGGGCCGCCACCCAGTGATCGAAAAAACGTTGCCAGCAGGTCAATATGTGCCCAATGATGCGACGCTCAATGGGCACGATCAGCGTCTGATCATTCTCACAGGCCCCAATATGTCGGGCAAGTCGAGTTTTATGCGCCAAACGGGTTTGATTGTCTTGATGGCCCAGATGGGCAGTTTTGTGCCTGCTGAAAGCGCACAAATGGGTATTTGTGACCGGATTTTTACCCGTGTTGGGGCCGTCGATGATATCGCCACTGGGCAGAGTACCTTTATGGTAGAGATGATGGAAACCTCCAATATTTTGCACCACGCCACGGCCAGCAGTTTGGTCCTTTTGGACGAAATTGGTCGAGGCACCAGCACCTTTGATGGGGTCAGTATTGCCTGGGCGGTGAGTGAGTATATCGCACGGGAATTACAGTCTCTGACTGTCTTTGCGACCCATTACCACGAACTCAATCGCCTGACCGAAAGTGTCGAGGGTGTGCAAAATTACCAGGTGTCTGTGCAAGAAAATGCTGACGGGATTGTCTTTTTGCACAAAGTGGTGCCTGGCGGGGCTGATCGCAGCTATGGGATCGAAGTGGCTCGGTTGGCGGGTCTGCCTTTGCCGGTTTTGGAGCGTGCCCGTGGCCTGTTGCAAGATATTGAAAAGCGCAGCCGGATTCAGTCGGGGCTGATGAAACGGAGTCGGGGGGATGCCCCAACTCCCGAATCGGTTCAATTGAGTTTGTTTGAAGGATAGCCGTTGCGCCGTTGATTGCTTAACGGGCCACAAAGACCCGTGCTGAGCCGCCGCCATAATGGGACTGCATTTGCGCAGCAATATGATCACTGGCTTCGAGCCCCTGGCCGAGATGGACAGAAATATGGCCACTTTCACTTTGGCCCTGCCCCCAGACCACAACTGCGCCGATGGGCAATTGATTCATGTCTGCCGGAGCGGGGATTTCACGAAAACGGGGATGGGCTGCCAGTTGATCGGCAGCCATATAGGCATGCATGCCCCAGAGAAAAGCGGGCAGATTGTTTTCAATCGCTTCAGCCACAGCGTTATAACATTGGCCGGTGGTCCCTCTGGCATTGGCGATTGCTCTGGCAGTTTGGGCCATGGCTCTGGCCAGGGGGCTGCTGCCAGCTTGGGCCTGTTCAAGTATTTTCAGAGTGGTAGGTCCGACTTGGCCGGTTTCAGAGATCTTCCAGCTCTTTTGAAAGGCTTTGACTTGGCCCTGGGTGGTGGGGCCAAAATTGCCACTTTGCGATACGCCAAACCCGGCTTTGCCCAACATCTTTTGAATTTCTTTGACACTGGCGCCGCTCTGGCCAAGATCCATGATTTTTCCCTGGCGAATCGCAGCCAAAGTAGGGGCTTCAAAGGCCTCATCGACAAAGGCCTGAAGGGGAGCTGCTGTGGCTTTTTGTGTGTTTTGCAATTGAGTTTGTACTGTACCTTGTGCTGTACCTGGCAGAAAGAGATCCTGAGGCGTTAACAAAGGGGAGGGGGAAGACGTACCCGTTGAAGTACCCTTTGAAGCCCCTAAAGGCACCTTGAGTTGAGGCAGGAAGACAGGTTTTTCGGGGGTCTGAATCAGGCTTGAGCGTTCAGATACAGCGGGATATGACATGTGCAAAACTCCTTGGGAAAGTTAAGCATTGTATCCACCTCTGATACCCCAAAGATACCTGACGTAAAATAAACAAAACAAATCTTTTGCCAAAACTTAACCTTGATTTGTCTCTCTCTTGGTGCGCTTGAAGGTCTGAATCAGGGATGATTCATCTTCTTTCGGTCACTTGTGTGGCACTTGGCCTGTGTTAAGATTTTCTTAGTTTTTAGAATCAGAGATCTGTGCTCAGGGGGATACCTTGCTTTGAAAATTTTGGTGTTTGGCTCCAGTGGACGCCTTGGGCGTAAAATTCTGGAATATGGGTTACAAGAGGGCCACGAGATGTTTGGCTTTGTGCGCAATCCTGCGCGTTTGACCTTTCAGCACCCCCAATTACAGCTCATTCAGGGCGATGCCGAAGATCCCGAGGCAATTGAAAATGCGATTCCGGGCAAAGACCTGATCATCTCCTGTTTGGGGGTGAACAATCTCAAACCGCCCATTACCTTGATGTCGGACGCGGTCTTGTTCATGCTCGACGCGATGGTGCGTTTTCAGGTTCCGCGTATCTTGGCTGTGGGTGGGGCGGGTATTTTACAAGAGACCCCCGATCGCTTCAAAATGGAAAGTCCTGGCTTCCCGCCTTTTTTTAAGGCGATCAGTGAAGATTATCTGCGGGTCTACGAACTCTTAAAAGCCAGTGATCGCGAATGGACAATGGTCTGCCCGCCGACCATGCCCGAACGGGTGCGCACCGGCCAGTACCGGGTCTTGGGTGATTATTTTCCCGAAGCTGGGCAACAGATCTTTGTTGAAGACGTGGCAGATTTTATTTTGAAAGAAATCCCGGCCCGGCAGTTTATACGGCAAAGGGTGGGCATTGCCTATTAATTTTGTCCAAATTTTAGTTCAAAATTTAGTTCAAAATTTGGACAAAGAAAAATCCCGCAGGGCGAACCCATGCGGGAGAGGAGGTGTGACCGTACCAACCAGGAGGCTGTTGCGGTGTCAGACTGAACCTGCCGAGGATCAAACAGGTTCAGTTTTACAAGGCGGGACTCAGGGCATTTTTGTTCCCAAATTTATTACTGTTTAGTAAAATTTATGCGGCAACCAACTCTCTTTCAGATTCTTCCACTTTTCCTTCTACTTTTCCTTCTCCTTTGGGGCGGCGGCGACCACCGAGCATTTGAAAGTTTTCGGCTTGGATATAATAGCGCTGACGGCGATTGCCTTCGGGGGTTTCCCAATGATCGACCCGCAAGGCACCTGTGACACTCAGCAAATCACCTTTATTGACATAGTCCGACAAGATCTCGGCTTGCCGATCCCAGAATTTGCAAGCAATCCAATCGGTTACTTCTTGTCCTTCGGCTTTGCCGTGCCGGGGCACTGCCAAGCGAATTTCTGCCACGGTGCTGCCGCTGGCGAGGTGTTTGATTTCCTCTGCTACAGCATTTCCGACACGACCAATTACGATAATTTGATTATTTGAAGCCATTTTTTGACTCTCCTTTAAATATTTAAAAATAATGTTATTGATTTCATGTGATTTGAATTTTTTGATTTGTATTATTGAGTCATTCATTTCCGAATCACATATCTAACTTAACTCTTTATTTGGATTTGCACAAGCTTAATTTATTGTTTTATGGCTATTTTTGCTTGTTTCTGTTAAAAAAGCGTATGTTATCAAGGTGTTAATTGCTTTGCTTATGAATTTGCGCAGCAAAGGCATTGAGCTATCCCTGAGGGTCGGCCGACAGATATACTAAAGACAGGAGAAACCCGCATGCACCAACACTCACACCATGGCCATTCCCATGGGCACGGCCATTCCCACGATGCAAGTCAGCGCTTGGGCCTGGTTTTCTGGCTCAATTTGGTCTTTGCCCTGCTGGAAATTGGGGGTGGTTTTTTTCTTAATAGCATGGCCATTTTGGCCGATGCCTTACACGATTTGGGTGATTGTTTGGCGCTTGGGCTGGCCTGGTACTTTCACAAATTATCGGGCAAAAAGCGCGATCGGCATTTTAGCTATGGCTACCGGCGTTTTTCGCTTTTGGCAGCGGTGATCAATGGCGTGATTTTGGTCGGCGGCTCGCTGTTGATTCTGCGTGAGACCCTGCCTCGGCTTTGGCAGACCCCAACACCTTTGCAAACGCCGGGTATTATTCTGCTGGCTTTGGTGGGTCTGTCGGTCAATGGTTTTGCCGTTTGGCGTCTGCGCGGGGGCAGTTCGGCCAATGAGCGCGTGGTGATGTTGCATTTGCTCGAAGACGTGATGGGCTGGGCGGCTGTTTTGATCGGGGGGGTGGTGATGTATTTTACCCATTGGTATCTGCTCGATAGCCTGTTGGCTCTGGGTATTGCCACATGGGTGAGTTGGAATGCCTTGCGCGGCCTCTATCAGAATCTCGGTATTTTATTGCAGATGATTCCCGAAAATGTCGATCTGGAGGGTTTGCAGCAAGAAATTCAAGCCCTGGCAGGTGTACTCTCTGTTCACGATTTACACTCTTGGTCGCTCGATGGGGAATTCAATATCCTGACCTTACATGTAGTGGTGCAGGATCTGGGTTTGACCGCAGACAATCTGGCGCTCAAGCAGACCATCAAGGCCCTGGCACAAAGCCGGGGTATTGATCATCTCACCCTGGAGTTAGAGACTCCCTCCGAAGCCTGTGGGCTTGAGAATTGTTAATCATTCTGGAGTTCTTAAACATTAACTCAAAATTCAGTTCAACTTAATCTTTTCTTAAATGCGAAGGCGCAAGTCTTGAACGGCTCCCAAGGATAAGTAGACTATCAAGATGTAGCGAGTTCAAAAAAGAGGAGAGAAGAGTATGAAACGGAGTCAGAAGTCAGCATTTACAATTACCCTTTTGCTGGCCAGTTTGAGCCTCACCGCCTGTGGTGGCCGCGCTCCCGGCGTGACTCCCGACGTGCTCCCCACCCAGCCTCCTTCGATCAACCCCCTGCCTCCTGTCGACACGGCTCCTATTTCTCAGCCCCCCCTCACTTATCCTACAGATCAATTCCCTGGTGGCAATATGCCAACCCAGCCCAGCCAAGTAGCCAACCCCAGCCTTGGTCAATACGAAGTCGATCAAGATTCTTTCTTAAATGCATGGCAAGGCCGTGGTATCGCTGTCAGTGGTGGCAGCATTTATATTGCCGCAGTGGACACCCGTGGCCTCTCCAAAAAAGGCACCATTGTCAAAATGGACGCCAATACTGGCAAAAATTGGAAAAATCTGGGCTCCAGCCTCCTGGGTCTGAACCACAAAATGTATGACACCTTGCAGGGTGTGGCCCTGGCTGGTGGCAATCTCTTCGCCCTGGATGCCAACAAAGGCATGTACTCACTGAGTGCTTCTGGTGGCAATATCAAAGAACTCAAAGGCACCGGCGGTATGGACCTTGCTGGTAGCAATAATGGTATTTTCGTGGCGGCCAACGGCATGCTCGAACGCAGTGATATGAGTGGTATGGCCCGCGCTCCCATAAATGGCATTCCTGCGCTGGCTGGCATCGGTGCCAACAGCCGTGGTGAGGTCTTTTTCATCGCCAATGGCCGTATCGGTGTTTTGGATCTGAACGGCATGCCCCGCGATGTGATTATGCAGGGTTTGGTCAATCCCCTCGACGTAGCAGGTGATGGCCGTACCGGTGATATTTATGTGCTCGAACAGGGCGGAATCAAACGCTTCAGTATGAATGGCCAATTGCTCTCCAGCTTTGCCCACAATGCAGCGCAACCCACCAGTATCGCCATTGATGAATCTGGCAATGTCTATGTTTCAGACTTTGGCACCAGCAATAAAGACAGCAAAATTCTCAAATTTGGCCCGCCCAACGGTAGCGGCATGGGTATTCCCGGCAGTGATCCTTATGCCACTCCCGGCTACGGCACGACCCCTGGTTATGGTTCTGGCTACGGCACGGCTCCCGCTTATGGCTCTGGCTACGGCACGACCCCTGGTTATGGCTCTGGCTACGGCACGACCCCTGGTTATGGTTCTGGCTACGGCACGGCTCCTGCTTATGGCTCTGGCTACGGCACGGCTCCCGCTTATGGCTCTGGCTACGGCACTACCCCCAGTTATGGAACTGCTCCTGCCTATGGCACTTACGCGACGCAACAAGGTGCAGCTTATGCACCTGCTCCCCAAACAGCCACTCAGGGGCGTCGCTACTAAACAAAGTTTTTTGATTCTCTACTCTACGCTATTGGGCGGGCATTATGACCCGCCTTTTTTCTTTTTTGTCTTCGATCCAGGCCCTTTTCGCAGGTGCATTCAATCGGGTCTTTGAAGCCTTACATCAAGAGATTAAAAGCCATTGAGTCGCGGGTCATCAGGCGGGGATACTTCAGCTTATCCAACAAATGAGCAATACTGGCTGGATAGCCCAAGGGCAAGACCTTGGGGCCAGCAATTAAGACCCGTTCCAGCACGTGTTTGCGCATCAGAAACAGACTATCAGAAAGCAGGGGCAAAGATTCTTGGCGAATATGGGGCACTTTCTCTGTATAGTGCTTCCAGCTTTGCTCCACTTGTGGCATTGATTGCACTTTAAAAGGCAGATGCTGGGCTGGAATTTCGGAGTTGTGCAAGAGCGAAGAAACCATTCCCACATGGGGGTCACTTAAATAGGGCAGGGTTTTTAAGAACCATTCGGGTGGAATCAGGACCCCAGCATCTATGCCCAAAACCAAGCTGCTGCGCATTTGTTTGAGCAAATGTAAAAGTTCTGGGAAATAGGCTTGCGCTTGTGGGGCGTACCAAGTATAGGGTTGGTTTTTGAGCCAGTTAATGGTACCTGGTGGGGCTTCGGGGCAAATGATCAACAGTTCCCCCCAATCTTCTGGATGGCTGAGTCGCATCAGCCAATCGAGGGTGTTTTGTAAATAAAGAGGGTTGGTATAACACCTCACCAAGAGGGTGGTGCGAAAGCGGCTGAGTAAGAGCGGAATTTTGCTCAATTGGCGGTTAAAATCCAGGGGCCGCATGCCTGTAAAATAGGTCACGGCTTCTTGTTGGTCGATCTGAAGCAGACGCTGAATGATCTGTTTAGAAGAGGTTGCAAATGAGAACCCGCGAATCAAGGGCGGGTGTTGGTAGTAAATCTGAGCCAGATCGCTGTCCTGGTCGGTCACAAATAAAACGGGCAGAAAATGTTGTTTTGCGAGGCGGCAGGCCTGTTCTAACTGTAATAAGCTGCCCAAGACAATCAGATCCAGCCCCCCTTCGGCGGGGAGACTGTTCAAAATTTCATGACCTGCGCCGCGCAGCAGACGCAAAAACTCAGGATCTATGCTGCTGCGGTCCAGAATCAGGCAGCGCAGTCTGAGACTTGGTAAAATATCTTTTTCGGGGACCAAGGTATAAGGCTCAGTTGGCAATTCATACTGGGAGGGAGCGATGCGCCGAAGCAAGATATCGGGGTTTTGGACAAAAGGTTTGTGTTTGGCCATGCGTTTCCAGGTTTCCCAAATACCTTGTTTTTCAGACAGAAACACGCCACCCGCTTGTTTGAATGTATCTAATCGAAACAGAACCCCCGGACCCAAAATGTTGCGAGACAGCAGTTCTGTATAACGGTAATTGGGTTCTGAATGAAAGGGATGCTGCGAGGTTGAGGCTCCCTGATGGTTACCACAAAAGGATCCTCCAGATGTGGGATTGCGCAAGATGGTCATGAGCATTGCCGTTAAAAATGTGGGGGCATAAAAATAACAGGCATAGACCACAGCATAAAATGTTGCTGGTTTGCTGTGCTGCATGGCCAGATTTAAAGCAGCAATAAAATGCTGTGGCTGTTGGGTTTCGACAATTTTGATGCGGGGATCTTTTTGGTACTTTAAGACCTCTGCGGTGGCCTGATCCTGACTATCAACCACCAGTGTGATGGTAAAGAGATCATGGGTTTGGCTCAGAAGCGAGCCCAGGGATTTAGACAATGAATCCGCCTGATTCCAGGAGGCCATAAGCAGACCGACACGCGAGTTAACGGTTCTGAGTGGCCCTGTACTCACCCATTAAGATCCTTTCTAGAGATAGTCAAATTCCAACCAGCCAATCCTGACAGTATCACCTGAAGAGGCACCCGCCTCTTTGAGAGCGTCAATCACGCCCATTTTTTCCATTTGTTTATGAAAACGCTGTAGGGCACGGGAATCCTGAAGATCTGAGAGATTTAAGAGGCGCTCCAATGCTTCACTTTCCACCACATAAATTTCTTTATCGAGGAAGACTTCAAATTGGCTAAAGTCCTTATCTGGACGCGGCAAGGATTCGGGCACCTCCAATTCACTTTCGGGAATCGGTGGAAAGAGAGCCAACTGCTGTTGGATTGTGCGAATCAGTGTCTGGGTACCCTGTTGGGTTGCCGCTGAAATGACTTGCACCGGCTCACCTGTGATCTTTTCAAAGATCTGTTTTAAATCTTCAACTTCTTCAGGCAGCTTGAGATCCGATTTGTTGAGTACCAAAATCTGTTTTTTATCGCTGAGTTTGGCGGGATAATTCGCCAGTTCTTTTTGGATGACATGGTAATTTTCAACGGGGTCAGGATCGGACATATCCACCAAATGGACCAGCAGACGTGTGCGTTCGACGTGTCTGAGAAAATCATGGCCGAGACCAATTCCTTCGCTGGCACCTTCGATCAAACCGGGGATATCTGCCATCACAAAACCATCCCCTTCGGGAAAACGAATCGAACCCAGATTGGGGCGCAAGGTGGTAAAGGGGTAATTGGCTATTTTGGGCCGAGCAGCCGAAACGGCTGCCAAGAGTGAGGATTTGCCTGCATTTGGCAAGCCCACCAAACCCACATCGGCAATGGTTTTTAATTCGAGCACCAAAACCCGTTGAACACCCGGTTCGCCAGGTTCGGCATAACGGGGAGCCTGATACACAGCGCTGACAAAACGGGCATTGCCTTTGCCTCCTTTGCCACCCGGAGCAACAATCACGCGCTGACCTGCACGGGTCAGGTCAAAGAGCATTTTACCGCTCTCTTTGTCGCGCACCTGGGTGCCTGGTGGCACCAGAATTACGAGATCTTCACCCCCTCGGCCATGTAAATTCTTAATCCCACCGTTTTTGCCGTGTTCGGCTTTAAAGCGGTGTTGATAGCGAAAATCTAGCAAGGTGTGTAAATTTGCACTGGATTCAATAATCACAGCTCCGCCACGTCCACCATCGCCCCCTGAAGGGCCTCCGTTGGGCACGTGTTTCTCACGGCGAAAGGCAACGGCACCGTTGCCTCCATCTCCACTTGAGACGGTAATTTCTGCATGGTCAATAATTTTCATTTGCTGCCTCCTTGAAGGTCAGCCGCAGCCCACTTAGGAGCGTTTGCGGGCCAAAAGTTTCCAGAGCACAAGACCGCCTAAACCCATTGCTACACCCAATTTGAGTGATTTTTTGGGATCTTTACCCGTAAATTGAGAGTTCGTTTTCAGGTACTCTCCAATTTTGGCCGGGGTCATGGCAGCGAGTGCGGTCAATGCCGGTGGGGCATTTTTTGATTGATGTAAGCTCAAAGCGAGCAAATCGTCCAGGTTTTTATAGGTCTGTGTCTCAATTTTGCGGGCATGGATCCCCCACATATTTTGCATAAAGCCAAACAGGGGTGAGTGTTCCAAAGTCCAGAGCAATTGAGACAGGTTATTCCCACTGACATATTCCAATACTTTGTATTTGACAGGAATAAAACCCAGGTCTTTTTTGGTTACCGCGATGGCTTCTTGTAGGCCTTGGGCGGCCAAATTGAGTAATTTTTTATTTTGACTGAGGTTTTTGAAGGAACAATCCGCCAAGTGGAAGGCGGCCAATAATACAACCAAAGCTGCGCTGGGGAAACGCACCTCTGCTTCGAGATCATTGACGCCTTTGCTGGGGATTCCCCCTCTTTGCAATAATTGCACGATTTGATCGCGAATTTGCAGGGTCTCATTAAAGGGTGCGCCAATGAGCGTGGGCAGGGCTTTGGGGGCCCAATATTCCACTCGCCCTTCGTTAACATAAGCTGAAAAAGCGGGTGTTCCCGGCACAATCACCAAATCAGGCAGGGCTCTGAAGACCTTGAGGGCGTCTTCACGTCCTGGCTGAAAGGTTACCAAAACCATGTGTTCTGCTTGAGCAAAACGGGATTTGATTTGGGGCAGGGTGGCATCCAATTGATCGCTGCGGACACAGAGAAAAAGAGCATCATACTGAGCATCTTCTGGGATTTCGGTTAGCAATTGCGGAGCTGCAATATGCAGTTCGGTTTCCGAGGAGCGGTTATACAAGGTAAAACCTTTGGCTTCAAAGGCCTCTTTTTGATAGGGGCGAATCCAGAAGCTGACATCACACCCACTTAGACGTAGGTGAGCACCAATTACTTGACCAATGGCGCCTGCGCCGAGAATAAGAACTTTTTGTATCTGCATGATGGGGCATTATAGCAAAAAAATCTGTCTACGAACAGGGAATCAGCCTTTGATTTGCGACTGCCTCCAAGTCTGAGCAAAAAATAGATTAAAATAAATAGATGATGAAAAAAATAAACCTTGACTTTTTTCACTGGCACTCTTGTTTCAAGGGGATCGCTCTGGCTGGTTTGCTGGCGGCAATGCCCGTTTGGCCTGCTCCTGCTCAGTCTTCTTCCTTTGCTGATCTCTTGGTAAATGTGACTGCTGATGGCGTTTTGGATCGGCAAGATTATAAACAGATACGCCAAGAAGCCAAAAAAACGGCCCAGATGGATCCTGAGGACCAACAACTGTCCCGTCATTTTTTGGGATTTATCTCTAAACACAAACAATTTGTTAAGATTACCTATCGATTTTACCGTTCGAGTAACGACGCGACCCGCCTGGATTTTTTCTTTGCGCCCAATTATACCGAAACCGAGCAGGTGCCCGGCAATACCTGGCCGGAAGTGCTCTCACATATTTCGCAAAACGATACCCTGGCAGAAACCCAACAGGATCGCTTTCGTTGCGGCGCTTCAGCTCTTTTAAGTGCCCATTTTTTGCTCAAGCAGGAGTTCTCAACTGCCTTTTCCCTGATTGGTGTGCCTTTAAAGCTGCCCCGACCCACCTATCAAGAGGTTCATTTGGCCCAAGAAGCACTGTATAACTATGCCAATAGTGATGGCAAACCGGGTTTGGTCTCTGCGGTGCGTTACGCCATTTATTCCGATGGTCGGGTGTCCAACCCTGTCTCAGAAGGGGAAATTCAAAAGGGGGCTGAGCTGCTCAAACTCAATTTAGAACCCTTGATTGGGGCCACCCGTAAGAGCTTACATCAGCGCAAAGACGTGGTTCAGCGTTTTTGGCGCAAATACCCGCAAGGGGTTCTCTTGGTGGGGGTGTATCTCGATGATCAATCGGGTGACGTTTTTCCGCCTTCGCGCAGCCAAATTCAAAATCACTTTATGTTGGTGTTTCGCCAAAAAAATGATTATTTCTGGGTCAACAGTGGTGTTTCCGACAATGGTGGGGGGCAGGCCCTTAAAAAAATGTCAGCTGCAGATTTGCAGCGCTTCCTCTACGCGACCACTGCCACTTTACAAGGGGCCACCCTGGCTGCTCAGTAATTCTTCTCAAATCTCGCCCAAAGAAAAAACCCCGGATCAAACCGGGGCCATTGCGTAGAGAGTTAAAAGGGAAAATTTATACTTCGAAGTCTTTGGCCGTTAAAGGCTGATTGAGCTGGACTTCGGGCAATTTCAGCGAGTAGACCAGTTCTTCACCGGCATACATTTCGTGAATCCGAACAAAATAGGTTTCCATATCGATGCCCAATAACTCTTTTGTGATTTGGGGATCAAAGTGGTTCTGGGTCTGGTATTCGAGTACTGCTACTTGGCGGCCATTGACGGTGGTTTTGCCCAAGAGTTTGGGGTTCAGTTCGGGACGAACTAAGCGGCTAACAATAGCCATGGTATCTACCTGATCCAGGCGATAGCTGCGGCGTGAAGTGACTTTGTCATCACTCATTGGCAGGGTCATTTTCATGAAACTCATCGCACCACCAGGACGGCCCGTGATTTGGTCAATCCCACTTTTATACGTCAGCTTGGCATCTTTAAACATGCCGTTGGTGTGTTCAACAAGGTGCATTTTGCTGGTGCCAGGTTTCTGGAACCAGACTTTGATTTTGGCTTTAACAGGACCTTTGCCTGCTTTTGTTTCGAAAACATCTGCGACGGCCACATAATTTTCGATTTTGTCAAAACTGGCTTTGGCTTTGCTCAAAATGGTTTGGGTCATTGACATGGCGGGTGCAGCAGGTTTTGCAACAGGCAGGGGGGCTTTGGTGGCTGTGTTGGCTCGTGCTACAGTGGCTGGCGCTTTGGCCGGTGCTTTGGCTGTGGTCGCCGCTGAACGGGTGATAGGAGCTGCCGCTTGTTGTTGAGGGGCAGAGGCAAAATTGGATTGCTGCATAGTGGCATTGCCCATGGCGGTGTTGGGGGCGCCGGCCATTTGGCCCTGGTTGGGAGCGGTATAGCTGTAATTGCTGGGCTGTTGATAGAGATTCTGTTGGTAGCTGGCGCCATTGGCACCCATCTGAGCTACACCGGGCTGGGCCATATAGGGATTATAAGCTTGGGTTTGGCTTTGGCTGCCACAGGCAGTCAGGATTAAAGTGGCGGTAACCATCAATTGCTTTTTCATTTTTTCTTCCTCTCTTCTCATACGCTGTTTGATAAATATGTTATGGCCCCAAAGGTGATTTAACTTTCTGAAGATAAGACTAGGCTTTATTTAAGATTGAATTAACGTTAACAAAACTGCGATGACAAGCAAGGGATGTAAAAAAAAGAACCGCTCCTGATTTGTTACAGGAGCGGTCAGAAAGGTCTCTATTAAAGGGTTTTAGCTAAATTTATCAAACATCAGGCCTTGAATTTGGCGGACGTGTTCTTGCATTTGAATGATCTGTCGGGCGGGAATTTCGCGAATGACTTCACCCGTCTCGCGATCAAAGAGCTCAACATAAAACCGGTTGAGCGATTCGATGCGCTGGATATTTAAACCAATCGAAAGGGGTTTGATGACCTGATCCAATTTTTCAACCGCACCGTTCAGACCCTGTTCTTCTTCATGGGTTAATGGTGTCGTGTCTACTTCATTTGCGCTGTTTTCTGGCAGTTGAGGTTGGGGACGGGCCATTGATCCCAATGTGGCTTGAGCAATACTTTGCCTTGCCAATTCTGTCTCCATTGATGTTAGGCCAGACACACCCGAAAATTCTGTCATACGATTCCTCCATGGATAGACAGTTTACCTGTCTCCGACTTTTTCCCAAAAGAAATGGGTCTTTGCACCTCGTTTTGGAATTTGACACCGGGCTGAAAGTAGGAGGTACAAGACATCTTTCAACCTGATATTATTCTAACACTTTTTTGGAGATTAAGCCAATATGCCCTAAAATTAGGCATTAAGTCTTTTTTTATAAGTTTATAATCAAGTTTTGGCCCTGAGCAAATATTTTTCGCTCAGGGCCAAAGTTTTAATAAACGGGTTTAGCCGCCCAATAAATTCAGGGCAGACTGGGGTGCAATATTGGCCTGGGTCAGAACAGAGGTGCCGGCCTGAACCAAAATCTGGGCTCGGGTCAGGTTGGCTGTTTCTGCCGCAATATCTGCATCGCGGATGCGCGACTCAGAGGCGGCCAGATTTTCTCTGGAGACCTGCAGGTTCTGAATGG
>JBIKWL010000058.1:0-33953 GCA_044356335.1 Candidatus Sericytochromatia bacterium | reverse complement strand
GGAGGGACAGAGCATTGCTTTTGCAAAACAACTATTAGGTCAAAAGGATTGCTATTAAACGATTTGAGTCGATGAAAATCTTTTTCTGGAAAACTCTAGAGGGTTTTCTGGAACAGGGATCACCCTTTTTCAATCCGATCGCTTAAAAGTGGATGATAAGAGCGGGCGCAGCATGTCTAGCCGCATCATTCAAGATGCTTTTATGAACTGTGCAAAGGACCAAAAATATATAAACTCAGCAAAATCTGAAGGCTTAACAACCCTTGAGAGTAAACGTTTAATGCAAGCTGTTTTTGGTTCTTGCACCTGTCTGGCTGCATCAGGCGTTGATTATCCTCCAGAGGTAAAGGCGGAGCGGGCTCAATGGAAACGAGGGGGAGTGTTTTCAGAGAGCAGCAGCGACGAATGTCTCAGAGCGGTTAGCGAAAGCCTTAGTCAAGGTTTACCTGTTCCCATCGGGATCAGTATTGCCGGAGGTGGGGGGCATGAAATACTCGTTACCAAAATGGATGCCACCAATGTCTATTTTATGAATCCTTGGGGAAAATTGGCTTATATGCCTATTGAAGATTGTAAGCAATGTTTGAGAGGGGTATCCATTGTCGCATTAAATGGTGCAAGTGCAGAAACCAAACAACTTATGCCACCTTATTTGGACGATGTGAAGAGCTATAAACTAATGCCGCCTAGCCGTTATTTTGATGATCATAGTTTTTCCGATAACCCTCTTGCAAATTCGACAATAAATCCGCATCAGTTGCAAACTTACCTTACGACTATAGAAGGTATAACGCTAAATCCCAGTTTTAATCTGGAGAAAAAAGAACTACTGGATATTGTGAGCGTCTTAGATAGTTCTCAAAGAGGACTTTTTTTAGAACAGTGGCCTAAAGTTCAGAGCACAGAGCAAGCCAAAACTTTAATCTATTTATGTGAGCAAGTTAAATCGACAACACTTGGAACACAATCTTCAGCGTGTTTGGCTCTTATTCAAACAGAGGGATGGACATCGCGTGATTTGAAAGCAAGTATTTTAAATCAAATAGGCAATTATTTTGGTCTATATGAATAAATTTAATAATAGAAAGACTAAGGATGAGTCAAAATAAAGCTTCTTTAAAAAAAATGCTTGAACAAGATATACGTATTCTCTATGAGCGATTTATTAGCCTAAATTTGGATGATGAAGAGAGAAACTGGCATCTTCAGCGCTATTTTGAAAGACTAGATACCAGTAATCCAGATGTGTTTTTCCATTTGAAAGAAATATTAAGTGACCGCATTACAGCCTTAGAAACAGAAAATGAAAAAGATGACAAAGCCTTAAAGGTGTATCAGCAATTTTTAAAGTTTGTAAATCGATGATCTCGTTAATTACAAATATTGCTTAAAAATGGTATGTATAGGTATGTTG
Source organism: Candidatus Sericytochromatia bacterium (assembly GCA_044356335.1). Lineage (GTDB taxonomy): Bacteria > Cyanobacteriota > Sericytochromatia > UBA7694 > UBA7694. The sequence continues at coordinate 32,539 of JBIKWL010000058.1, read as the reverse complement.
TGAAAACGGCTGATTAGTTCGGAAAACACTTGCCAAGAAAGAGTCGGATTTCCATTGATGATGGACTCGCGCGTTTTGTCTGATCACCAGTCGCCTATAGAACTGACACAGAATCCCCAATGGTCAGACAGCCATGAAGTAAGATCATGGTAAAATCCTATCCTGAAGTGCAGAATGCTAAAAAGCACCTGTTCTGCCTCAGAAATTCATCCGGCGTTTACCGCCGCTGCAGGAGGATTCATGAAAGTTTTCGCTCTTACGATTCTGGCTGGTTCCCTGGTCTTTGGCCTGTCGGCTTATGCCCGCCCCCCGCTGGTGAACAATGACATTTTCCACCTGAGCAATGCTGGCAGCGAAAAAAGTCTCAAAGCTATGTATGCCAATATGAACACCACAATGGGTATGATGAAAATTAAACTCTTTCATCTCGATGCGCCCAAAACAGTGGCCAATTTTGTTGGTCTGAGTGAAGGTAGCAAAGCTTACACCGATCCCAAAACGGGCAAACCCACCAAAGGCCATTTCTATGACGGCCTGATTTTCCACCGTGTCATTCCGGGTTTTATGATCCAGGGCGGTGACCCGCTGGGTACCGGCATGGGGGGGCCCGGTTATGAGTTTGCCGACGAATTCAGCCCCAAACTCCGACACAGCAAAAAAGGCATCCTTTCGATGGCCAATGCTGGCCCCAATACCAATGGCAGTCAGTTTTTTATTACACAAAGGCCCACCCCCCATCTGGACAATCGGCACACGGTCTTTGGCGAAGTCATCGAAGGTCTGGACGTCATCGACAAAATTGCCAATGTCAATAGAGATGCCTCAGACAAGCCCCTGGTCCCTGTCAAAATTCTCAAATTGACGATTGTCCGCGTCAAATAGCCTCCTACACTGGAGAGACCCCCAAACGAGGTGATTCCCGTGTCAGTTTTTCACTCGCAAGTCAATCCGCAAAGTGCTGACTATTTAAGTAATTACCATGCGATGCTGGCAATTACCGCTGAAATGGATGATAAGCTCAAAGCCTGTCTCTATCAGGGCGAAGACAAATACAAACAGCGGCACATCCAATCAGGCAAACTCTTGGCCCGAGAGCGGATCGCCTTATTGCTGGATCCGGGCAGTTATTTTTTGGAGCTGATGGCTTTGGCCGGAGCGTCTGACCCCGACAATGTGCCGGGTGCGGGTGTGATTACAGGTATCGGGGTGATCTCTGGGGTGGAGTGTGGTATCAACGCAAGTGTGCCCACCATTCGTGGTGGGGCCATGAACCCGATGACCCTGAAAAAAGCGATTCGTTTGGATGCCATTGCTGAAGAAAACCGCTTGCCCATGGTCTATCTGATCGAGTCTGCTGGGGCCGATCTCAACCGCCAAGCCGAGCTTTTTGATCTCGGCGGGGTTCCGTTTCGCAATATGGCGCAGCGATCGCGCCAAAACATTCCGAGTTTATCTGTGGTCTTTGGCCCCTGTGTGGCTGGGGGGGCCTTTTTCCCAGCTTTGTCTGAACATGTCATCATGGTGCAGAACCAGGCCCGGGCCTTTTTGGCAGCCTCGCCCCTGGTCAAAATCGCGACAGGAGAAAACACCGATGATGAATCCCTGGGAGGCGCAGACATGCACAGCCGCGTCTCTGGGCTCTCAGATGATCTGGCGCAGAATGAACACGATGCCCTGCTCAAAGTGCGAGCGGCCATTGCCCAGCTCAATTGGCAAAAGCGGGGGCCAGAGCCACTTGACTCTGAGCCGCCGATCTACAATCCTGAAGAGATTCTCGGGATTGTCTCTGCCGATCTGCGCCAACCGTTTGAAGTGCGAGAAATTATCGCCCGTGTCGTGGATAAGTCGGCATTTACGGAATTTAAACCGCTGTTTGGGCCTACTTTGGTCACCTGTTTTGCCCATATCCATGGCTATCCTGTGGGGATAATTGCCAATAATGGCGTGCTGTTTTCAGAGGCCGCCAACAAAGGCGTGCAGTTTATTCAATTGTGTAACCAACGAAATCTGCCCCTGATCTTTTTGCAAAACACCACGGGCTTTATTGTTGGCCAGCAGTACGAAGAAAAGGGCATTGTCAAACACGGCGGCCAATTGATCAATGCTTTGGCCAACAGTGCCGTTCCGGCCATTACGATCATTATTGGCGCCTCTTATGGCGCAGGTAATTTTGGGATGTGTGGCCGACCTTTGGCGCCGCGCTTTATTTTTAGCTGGCCCAATGCCAAAACAGCCGTGATGGGCCCAGAGCAATTGTCGGGTGTGTTGGCCATGATCCAAAGACAGGCAGGCTCTAAATTTGGCTCAAACATCGATGAAATTGCCATTCAGGCCAAACAACTGGCCCTCCAGCAAAAAGTAGAATCTGAATCCAGTGCCTATCACACCAGCAGCATTCTCTGGGATGATGGCGTGATCGACCCACGGGATACCCGCGATGTGTTGGGGATTGTGCTGTCGAATTGTCATTCAGCCGAGGTCAAAGGCACCGAAAGTTATGGGATGTTTCGCGTCTAATGTTAAAAAAAATACTGATTGCCAACCGGGGAGAAATTGCTTCCCGAATTATTCGCAGCTGTCAGGACTTGGGGTTCGAGACCCTGGCTGTCTATGCCCCAATCGACCGGGGCATGCCTTTTGTCAAAGCGGCTGATCAGGCCATTTCTTTGCAGAACAATGACAGCGCCCACAGTTATTTAAATGCCCCCTTGCTTTTGGCCATCGCCCAAAAATACGGGGCCGATGCCCTGCATCCGGGTTATGGCTTTCTGGCTGAAAATGCCGCTTTTGCCAAGGCCTGCCAGGAGCAAGGCTTGGTCTTTATTGGTCCCGAACCAGAGACCCTGGCAAAAATGGGGTCAAAAATAGCGGCCCGCCAGATCATGAGCGCGGCGGGTATTCCTGTGGTGCCTGGTTTTGAGGGGCCTATTTCTGAATTTGCAGCTGCTGCCCAAACCATGGGTTATCCGGTCTTGATCAAAGCCAGTGCGGGTGGCGGGGGGCGTGGCATGCGCCTGGTGAAAAGTCCTGAAGATTTAGACGCCGCGATTGAAAGTGCCAGCCGTGAAGCACTCCAAGCCTTTGGCGATAGCAGCCTCTTGTTGGAAAAATACCTCTCCCCGGTGCGGCATATCGAGGTGCAGATTGTCGGAGATGGCAAAGGCAAGGTCTGGCACCTGTTAGAACGCGAATGTTCACTGCAGCGCCGCTACCAAAAGGTCATCGAAGAAGCGCCCGCCCCCCATCTTCAGGCTGAGACCCGTCAGCAGCTCTACCAATGGGCCCTGCAAGTTGGCGAACGCCTGCAATACAAAAGTCTGGGAACGGTTGAGTTTGCAGTTGATTCCCAGGAGCAGATCTATTTTCTGGAGTGCAATACCCGCATTCAAGTTGAACATCCTGTCACCGAGGCGATCACCGGTTTGGATTTGGTGGCTCTTCAGCTTCAATTGGCAAACAATCATCGGCTGGAGCTGGTGCAGGAGCAGATCGTTGCTCAGGGGCATGCCTTTGAATGTCGGCTCTATGCCGAAGACACCTGCCATGATTTTGCTCCCAGCACAGGCATCATTAACCATTTTAAGCCGCCACAAAGAAACGGCTACCGCTGTGATGCGGGCATCGAAAGCGGTTCTCAGATTTCGGTCTATTATGACGCCCTCTTGGCCAAGCTGATCGCCCATGGCCCCTCGCGAGAACTGGCCCTGGCCCGGATGATGCGCTATCTGCAAGAAACCGAGATCTTTGGTCTGAAAACCAATCTGCCATTTTTGAAGGCGATCCTGCAAAACCCCAAGCTGCAAGCGGGTTTACTCTCGACGGAGCTGATCAGTGAAATGAGCTGGGAAATGCCGCTTGCCGATCCTGTGGTCTACTTAGCAGCGTTGATGGCCTTTCATTTTCAACAACGTTCCAAGGGGCCATTGAAGGGCCTCCGGGCGGGCTTTCGCAACCAAGTTAACCCATGGAACAAGACCCTGATTGAGATCAACCAGGTGCAGCAAGAACTTGAATACAAGTATGAGCGCTCGCAAGATCACACTGCCCAGCTGCAGTGCAGAATCGAAGCTTGTCATTATGCGATCTGTGCGCTTGAATGCAACGAGAAACACGTCTGTTTTGAACTCAATCAGCGCTTTTTCCACTTTGAGATTCGCTGGCAGGCTGAACAGCTCTGGCTCCACCACCCTGAGTTTGGCAATTTCCAAGCCCAATTGATATCGCCGTTGAGACCGCCCCAAACGGCGCAAGTCCAGAATGCCTATACCAGCCAAATGCCGGGTAAAATCTTGAAAGTTTTGGTACAGCTGAATCAAGCTGTCACGCTTAATCAACCGCTGTTGGTGATTGAATCCATGAAAATGGAAACGCAAATTTTAGCGCAGACGGAAGGGACTGTGACCGGGCTCTACGTCTCAGAAAGCCAATTGATTGAGTCGGGCACGCTCTGTATTGAGATCCAATCAGCCGGTAATCAGGGTAATTGATTGATTAAAAGATCTTTGAAAGTCGAGATGGTGTACCTGATGTTTTTGCAAAATTGCCCCCCTGTTCTCAGACTACCTGCGATGCGTGCTTGTGTGCTGTCAAATATGCTAGCGTCTGTGACAGCTTATTTGATAGCGTATATGCTAGCACAAGGCCCTCTAACTCCTTGGGTCTTTGCAGCAGAATCTCGCGCAGTTTCACTCCTTGATTTTCCTGAAAATGGCCAGTTGCAGATCCAGGCCCAAGCGGTGTTGCTCAACCCAGCTCATCCGACCCAAACCCAGGTGGGGGAATTCGTTTATAAAGGTGGATTGCGTTTAAGCTCGGAACAGACCCATCAATTACATGGCTTCTCTGACATCGACGTGATAGCGGGCAAACACCTGATCGCCGTCGGGGACCGGGGCGCGCTTTTCACGGCCGAGTTGGTTTTGGACCAAATGCAGGTTTTAAAAGGCTTGGAGGCGGCAGAATTGACGCCATTGAAGGGCGAAGATGGCCAACTTTTACTGGCAAAAGAAAGCTCAGATGCCGAGGGACTGGCCCATTTAATTAATGGCGATCGGCTGATCAGTTTCGAAGAACAACACCGCATTTTAAACTATTCAGCAGCGGGGGGCCCACCTCGGCCAGTGCCTTTTCCCCGCTATTTATTTGAACCCAATCAGGGCATGGAGGCCCTGACCGCCGATCTGCAAGACCCCCAAAGTTACTGGGTCGGGGCTGAATTGACAGGTGATATCTGGCAGTGTTGGCTAAACACGCCAACCTGTCACAAACACCACACGCTCACACTGCCACGGGATTTATTTTTGGTTGCCATGCGCCAATTGCCCCAGAACCGCACAGCTTATTTGTTGCGTGGCTATTTCCCAGAGCGCAAAAGCAACCAAATTTTGCTGCGAATCGTGGAAAACAAGGCCCCCAATCAGATCCTCGCGGAATTGGAATTGGCCCCACCCCTGATCGAAGATAATTTTGAAGGGCTGGCGGCGGTGCCGCTGCCAAGGGGCGGGACCCGCTTCTACCTGATCTCTGATGACAATTTTAACCCAGAACAGGAGACACTCTTGCTGGCCTTTGACTGGCAGCCCTGAGTGTTGCTTAAAGGCTTTGGCGCAATTGCAGGGCCTCAACATGGCCCGGCTCTTGTTTTAATACTTCTTCTAAAGCCTTTCTGGCAGCGGCTTTGTCGCCCAACGCCTGGCAGGCCAGGGCCAAATTGTACCAAGATTTGCTATCGCTGGGGGCCCGTTGAACCGCCGCTTGAAACAATTGACGGGCTTCTTCCCAGTTTTTCTGGACCAGGGCCAAATAGCCCAAACGGCTATAGACCACAGGACTCTCAGGCGCCAAATCTTTGGCCTGAGCAAGATATTTCTGGGCCGCTTGATAATATTCCAATTGGGTCAAAGTTTGGCCCAGATCCAAGAGTACATTGAGATCTTTGGGTTTTTTGCCCACCAGATCCATCAGATAATAGAGACGATAATTGAGCTGAACCTCCGGCTGTTCACGTACTTCGGGGTGAATAGTGAGGTAAGCCGTGTAAGCTTCGAGAGCTTCGGGGTGTTTCTCTTGAATGTGGTAGACCTTGGACAAAAAATCATAGGCCAAACCATAGTAGATGGGATCATTGCGCAGGGTCTGTAGCAGCGGGGTGGAGGACTCCCATTCTTCCAGGCCCACATAACAGAGGGCCAGAAAAAACTGCAACGAAGACAGCAATATCCCACTCTCTGGGTCTCCCTCGCTGTATTTAAGGGCTTTTTCCAAATAGGGTTTGGCTTTTTTGAGATCTTCATCGCCGAAATAATTCATGCCACGCAAAAAGGCAATATACGGATTTTGGCTGGTTTTGGCCTCTAATTGGTTGAAGAGTGTCTCGGCCTGGGTTTTTTGCCCGCTTAAATACAGGATATGTGCCCGCTGCATGGCCACAGTCAGATCTTCCGGTGCCAGGGCCTGGGCCTGATCAATTAAGTTAAGGGCACTTGTTATGTCTTTTTGCTGGACTCTTTGATTGGCCAATTGTGCCAAAATCGCGGGATTGGTTGCTCCCCGGCGCAGGGCTTCATTAAACCACATTTCATGGGCCTGGGCGTTGCCTTCCAATTGGGCCAGTGTGAGTTGCAGCAAGGCCAGACCAGGATGATCCTTGAGTGTTTTGTTGGCCTGGTCTAAATTGGTTTTGATCCAGGCCAAATTGCGCTTTTCTGCGGGTTTGGTGGCCTCTGAGACAATGCCCACTGCAGCCAATTGAAACATCATCCAGGGATCCTGCAAATGGGCGCCGAGGGCTTGTAATTCTTGGTTGAGGGCCTCGGGTTTGATGCCAAATCCGGCCTGCTCAAACCGAAATGAGACAAAGGCAGACACCGAATCCACATCCCAGGGGGCCAATTGGATTGCCTTTTTGATTTTTTCAAGCCCTGTTACTTTCTCGCCTTTGAGCCATTCCAATTTGGCCAAGGCGCGCAGCACCTCTGGCAATTCGGGGTCCAAAGCGAGGGCCTTTTCGGCGTATTGCCGGGCCAGGGTTTGGGCATCCGGGCCATTGCTTTGCTCCGAAGGCAAAACCCGCATGGTTTGACGTATTCCCGCCTGCAAACCATAGACCTCGGCCAAAGCGGCATAAGGCAAAGCATAGTTGGCATCGGCTTTGATCGCCGCTTGAAAGGCCTCAATCATCTGGGCTTCTTGGCTGGAATTGAAATTGCGCAAGAATTGCATGCCCTGAATATAGTGGCGATAGGCTTCGGGGGAGCGGGTGGCGCGGAAAACCGCTTGCATTTCTTTGACTTCTGCCGGTTGGGCTTTGACTTCGAGTTGGCTGATCAGCTTCTCTGCCAATTCGTTTTGCAGTTCGAAGATCGACTCAAAGCGCCCCTGAATGCGGGCATGGTGATCGGGATCAACCTGCCCGGTCTCGGCATTGACCAAGCGTACATTGGCCTGCAATAGGTCGCCCACTTTTTGGTAAGAGCCAATCACCACCACTTTGGCACCGAGCAATTTGCCCAATTGGGGTGCAGAACTTTCGTCTGCCAGACCACTCTGTCCGAGTTGCTGCTCTTTGAGCAAAGCTGTCAGTTGATTGCGCTCAATCACCCGCAGGGCACGCACCTTGAGCAGGCCCATGGTCAGGCTCTCAGCAAAACTATTGCCCAACCACTGGTCTTCGGCTTTGTCGGTTAAATTGCGAAAGGGCAGAATCACCACACGCAGGGGTTCTGATTGCTGAACTGCGGCGGGAGTCGCTTGTAGGGCATAAGCAGGGTGGGCCAAGGGATTCAACACAAATAGACCACTGCCGAGACAGACAATACCAGAGACGATCCACTGCCGAGACATAGCCCACGCACCCCGTACTTTTTTTTCAGCATAACATTTCCTTTGCCCGGATCACAGAAAGGGCTGAACAATTCAGGCAAGATCAAGGCTGGAGGACAATCACAATGAACACAACACAAACGTATAAATGGGCCACCTGGGGTGATCTCAATGCCTTTTGGGCCCTGATGCTCGACAATGTGACCAATTTGGTCTTGTTTACCAGTATTTTGGCGGGGGTCTTTGGCTTTCCCCTGGATTTTATTTTTACCAAAATGATCCCCGGCACCTGTTTGGGGGTGATGATTGGCGATGTGGTCTACTCTTGGCTGGCGATCAAATTGGCCAAAGAAACCGGCAATAACAATGTCACAGCCATGCCTTTGGGCTTGGATACGCCCTCGACCATCGGCATGGCCTTTGCCGTTTTGGGGCCTGCTTATTTGGCCACTGGCAAAAATGCCGAATTGACTTGGTATATTGGCATGTCGGTGATGGTCTTTATGGGCCTGTTTAAACTGCTGTTTTCGTTTATTGGTGGCTGGGTCCAGCGCGTGGTGCCCCAAGCGGGTCTGCTCGGCTCATTGGCGGGCATCGGCATTGCCCTGCTCGGTTTTTTGCCGCTTGTGGATATTTTCAAAATGCCGATCGTCGGCCTTGTGGCTCTCGGGATTGTGCTCTGCTCTGTAGTGGCCAAATTGCCGATGCCCAAAGGCGTGCCGGGAATCTTTGCCGCTGTCGCCATTGGCACGGTGATATATTATGCCACTGGCCCGGCTGGACTCTTGGGACTGGCCCATTTTAAAGCCCCCCAATTGAGTATGCATCTCTCCCTGCCCCTACCATCTTTGGGCTTTATCTATGGTTTTAAAGACGCCATTCCCTATTTACCGATTGCCTTGCCTTTTGGTTTGTTGACTGTGATTGGTGGTATCAACGTAACTGAAAGTGCGCGGTTAGCGGGGGATCATTACAATACCCGCACCATCTTGTTGACCGAGGCGATTGCCACCTTGGTGGCAGGCATCTTTGGCGGCATGGCCCAGTCCACCCCGTATATTGGCCACCCCGCTTACAAAGCAATGGGAGCCCGTGCTGCTTATACCTTGGCCACAGGCATCTTTATTGGGCTCGGCGGCATTCTGGGTTATACCTCTTCGGTTGTCGACTTGATCCCCGCTCCTGCGGTGGCAGGCATTTTGATCTTTGTCGGCTTGGAAATTGTCTCTCAGGCCTATGAAGTCTGCCCCCATCGTCATTTTGCAGCTGTTGGTTTGGCCTGTTTGCCGACTGTGGCCAATTTGGCCATGATCCAGGTCGATAATCTACAGGGGCAAATGATGGGCGCTTTGCACCAATTGCCCGGCGTCAGCGCCATTCTCAAGGCCCACCCCTTGCATTTGCCTCACGAAATGGAAACCTCTTTGCAGGCCATTCATATTTTGGGCCACGGTTTTATTTTAACCGGCATGCTCTGGGGCGCCTTTTTGGCTTTTTTAATTGATCGGGAAATGGCCAAAGCCATACTCGTGCTGGGAGTCACGGCTCTTTTGACCCTCTTTGGGGTGATTCATTCGGTCGTGCCCTCAGGCAGCATCTACCTGCCCTGGCAAGCGGGCTCAACCATGCCCTATTACTTAACCTTGGCCTATTTGCTGATCGCTGGCTGGGTCTGGTTCTTGAGCACAACTTTACCCAAAGAAGCATTGCAGCCGGTGACAGACAGTTAAACGGCGCTTGAATATTGCCTCAAAAGATGTTAAATTAAAGTTAAATCTATCTTTTGAGGCTTTTTCATGTCTAAATTCTGGCTGTCGGCTCTGGCTCTGAGTTTGGTTTTGGGTGGCTGCGCTTCGGGTGCCGCCTTTTTAAACAACCGCGCGCTTTCTCCCCAATTGCAGGCCAACAGTCTGCGCTCTCCCCAAAATACCCCAGAGTTGATGCTCGAACCGGCCCGCATGGAAGCCTTGGCCTCCGTTTTGACGGGCTTTAAACCCATGCCCGATGGTGTGACCATTCCCGAACGGGGCACCACCCAGGGCCGTGATTTGACCCGCAAATTTATTCTCTCGGTGCTCGAAAGTTATGGTTATAAACCTGAACTTCACAATTACCGCAGTTCAGGCAGCAATATCCTCGTGCATTTGCCTGCGGAACAGCCCACAGACGAGTTTGTTTTGGTTGGTGCCCACATGGACTCCGTGCGCAATGCCGGAGCCGATGACAATAATTCCGGTTCAGTGGCGGTGCTCGAAGCGGCACGGGTCCTCAAAAATCTGCAGGGCCGCAAGGTCAATCTGATCTTTGCCTGGTTCGACGAAGAAGAGCTGGGTCTGGTTGGGAGTCGCTTTTTGGCCAAAGAGTACAAAAAACAGGGCAAAAAACTGACCAGCGTTCACACCTTGGACATGGTGGGCTGGGACGGAGACAAAGACCGGGTCGTCGAAATTGAGCAGCCCGATGGCCCGCTTTGGGACTATTACCAGATGGTTAACAAGACGCACCAACTCAACCTCAAACTCAGCCGCACAAGTGCGGGCGATACCGATCATGTGGCTTTCCGCAATGAGGGTTTTACCTCGGTGGGCCTCTGTGAAGAGTGGATCGGGGGCGATACCACTCCCCATTACCACCGCCGCACCGATGCCTACACCACCCTCGATTTTGGCTATTTGCACAAGGTCAACCAATTGATGGTTGCCGTGGTCAGTGATTTGGTTCGCGGTGTGCCTGCACCCTTGGTACAGACCCGCATTCCCCATGATCGTTTTCCGACCAAAGCCCGGCCCTTCCATGCTTCATACGATGATTTTAAGCCTTAAACAGGTGTAAGTTTTGTCGGCATGAGCTATGATAGACTCATCATTCTAGTCACTGTGATGTCATGCTGAAAAATTCGGAAAAATCTATATGCAACCCACCGTCATAATCGGAGATGTACACGGTTGCCTTGATGAGCTTCGCCAACTCTGGTCTCTGCTGCAAGTAAAAAAAGACACACGCATTGTGTTTCTGGGCGATCTCATCGATCGCGGCCCCGACCCGATTGGGGTGCTTGAATTTGTTGAAGAACAAATGTCCCGCTATCCCTATTTACACCTGCTTATGGGCAATCACGAACTCAGAGCGATCACCCAGTATTACCGGGGTGAAAATCATGGAACGGGTCTCAGTGAGCGCTATATCCATCTCTTGGAAACGGCTTTGCCCTATCTCAGTTTTGAAGGGGGGAAGTTTTTAGCCGTACATGGAGGGCTCTATCCCGCATTTTGGCGGCAATACGTCGATCTCCCGCCGATTGCCACCCGCGATCTCTGGGATGCCCGGCTGGCCCAGGAGATTGAACGCTTTGTCTTCTGTCGCTATGTCAACTCCATGGGTTATCCCATACCCTTGGGCAAACAAAGCCCCGACGATGCCTTTTGGGCGGATATCTATCCCGGCAATTTTGGCACGGTCTTTTTTGGGCACCAAACATTTTTTAATGACCCTGTCCGTTTTCCCCATGCCATCGCTCTGGATCAGGGCTGTGCCTTTGGGGGCGCTTTGACCGCTGCCCGGATCGATGAACAGGCCCAAATTTCGTTTGTGACGGTTCCGGCCCGCAAAACCTATAGCCAATATATTCACTACGGCAATGCCATTGCCGATTATGCCCGTCACCAACTGGAGATTCCCCACCTCTCTTTTGTCTGATTCCGCTATACTGTTCAGCAGAGTCTACTGGAGGTGCATTTTATGTTTGTACAACGCCCCCGGCGCCTGAGGCGCTCGCCTTTGATCCGCAATTTGGTGCGCGAACACCGTTTGCATCAGGCCGATTTGATCTTTCCCTTGTTTATTGATGAAAATCTCGCCGATGGCTCTGAGCCCATTGGTGCCATGCCAGGCATTGTTAGGCACAGTTTAAACTCCCTGCTTTGGGAGCTGGAAGACCTGCAAGAGCTGGGTTTACACAATTTGCTGTTGTTTGGACTGCCAAGCCACAAAGATGCCGTTGCCAGCCAGGCCCACGCCGAAGATGGCATCGTGCAACAGGCCTTGGCCAAAATTCGTTCCCATTTTGGCAGTGCTTTTTACCTGATCACCGATGTCTGCAATTGTGAATACACCGATCATGGCCATTGTGGGATCATTGTTGACCAAGACGTACACAACGACAAAACCCTGGAGCTCTTGGCCCGCACGGCGGTTTCCCACGCCCAAGCCGGGGCAGACATGGTCGCGCCTTCGGATATGATGGACGGACGGGTGGCGATTTTGCGCGACGAACTCGATGAGGCTGGCTTTGAGCAAACGCCCATCATGGCTTATACCTCCAAATTTGCCTCCGCTTATTATGGCCCTTTCCGCGAGGCGGTTGATTCAGCCCCCCAATTTGGCGACCGGCGCTCTTATCAAATGGACCCCGCCAATGGACGCGAAGCCATGCGCGAAGTGGCTTTGGATTTGGCAGAAGGGGCAGATATTGTCATGGTCAAACCGGGATTGGCGTATCTCGATTTGGTCTGGCAAACCCGCCAAATGTCTGATGTGCCCGTGGCGCTCTACAATGTTTCAGGGGAATACAGCATGGTCAAAGCGGCCGCTGAAAAGGGCTGGGTGAATGAGCGCCAAGTTGTGCTGGAAAATTTTTACAGCTTTAAACGCGCTGGGGCAGACATGATCATCTCTTACCACAGCAAAGACGTGGCGCGCTGGCTCAAAGAAGATCTGGGCTAATCAGGTCTGGATCTAGTTCTGCCAGACTGGCTTGAATCTCAGGGTCTTCGGGGTTGAGGGCCAGGGCCGCTTGCCAGGCTTCGCGGGCCAATTCAGCCTGCTCAAGGGCTTCATAACAGAGCCCCAGGTTGTAGAGCACAGTACTGGCTGCGCCAAAACGCGTCAACGTCTCTTGGTAAAAGGGAATGGCGTCGGCATATTGTTCCAAGAGACGGCAGGTCTCGGCCTTTAAAATTGCAAAATTAAACAGACCAAAGTAGTCATCGTTGGGGCTGTTTAAAATGTCCCAGGCTTGCAGGTATTTTTCCTGTTGGAGCAAATTTACACTTTGTAAGTAGAGCAGGGTCGCATCGTTGGGACGCAGGCGCAGGGCGCGGGTCAAGCAGCGAGTGGCCCGCTCATGTTCGCCCAATTTGAGAAATTGATGGCCCGCTTCCAACCAGGCATGGCTCTCTTCGTTTGCGTTGTTTTCGATAAAAGCCTGGGAAAAGACCTGGGCAAAAGCCTGGGAAAAAGCCGGCGCTGGGGTCAAGCTGCGATTGGCCCAGAGTGTCTGCAGGGCATAGACGGGATCCGTACTACGCAGACATTCAAACCCCCGGCTGCTTAAGAGCGCTGCCAAAAGGGGGAAATTAACTGGATGGGAGAGACTGTCCCCGTGATGGGAGGCATCCTCGTGGTGCATGCCCTGCATCCAATCGCTGTCGGCATACCCTTTGTCTGAGATCAACAGGCAGGCATTTTCTGCCAGAGCGGGCAGCAGGGCATCGATCAGGTCCAGGGCTACCAATGGGTAGCTGACCGTAGCCAACGCCAGATCCTGTGTGAGTTGATTCAATGCTGCTTGACTGCGCGGATCCTTGCAGATCTCTTTCAGTTCAATGGCTTCCAGACCATCACGCCGGTTAACAGGCAGATCCTGTTCCAACCAGATCTGCAAGAAGGGACTGAGCAAAAGCGTATCCAGTGGAGCAATTAAACTCTCAGGCAAAGCCTCTGGGCCGATTGCCTCCGCATCCTGCAAGGCTTGGTACAGATCGTTGCTTAGTTTGTTTTGCAGCCAGCCGCGCAATTCTGTCTCGGCTGGGAGAGCCTGGAATAGAGCCAGGTTCAATTCCTCGGCCCATTTTGCTTGGCAGGCTTGCAGGGTTTGAAAAAATCGCCATTGGGGATGATCTTCACTTAAATGTTCCAGCCAATCGCGCTGCTTCAGTGCTTGCTGCCATTTCTCGACAAAGAGCTGCAAGAGTTGGGGGTCTGCCAAGTCCAGCTCGCGTTGAACCGTCTTTTGGTACCAAGCTTGGGGCTGTTTGTATAAAACGGCGGTGGGCAGGGTGCTGAAATGGTAATTGGCAATTAAAGCATGGAAAAAGCCCGGCTCCAAAGAGCTGGGTTCGCCGTTTAAGGGTGTGATGCACGAAGGTTCCAGGGCATCAAAAAGGCAGAGCTGGAGTTTTCCCTGCTTTTGCCAGGCCTGTACCACGGGCTGCTGAGCCAAATAGACCAGGGTGCCTTCGGAGAGGTCTGTGAGCCAATATTCCAGCTTGGGCAGTTCTGAGTTTATTTCGGGGTGCAGATCTTGGTCCAGATCTTGGTCCAGGCTTTCGAGTAAATGCAAGGCATAAAGTCCCAAGCCGGCTCCCAGTTCCAAAATGCGAAAGGGCTGAGCTTGTGAATGGCGCTGCATGAGCACCTTCAGACATTGGGCCGATTGGGCCGTAAAACAGGGGTTGGAGGTGATATTGTAAGGCACCTCTTGTTTGAGAAATACGTCGGCCCCCGACTGCAAATAATAATTGCGGTGTGTCTCCCAGTCGGGAGCCGATTGCCAAGCCACCGCTGGGCTAAGGATGATGTGCATAAATTGCTTTCTAAATTTTCGGAATTAAGTCGTCAGTAGGGCCTCAGCCAAACTCGCTTCAAAGGGCATTCCCAGTTTTTGGGCCAGCTTGATGCTTTTGCGCAAATGCCCTTTGGCTGCGCTGGCATGACCTTGAATTTGGGCCATCTTGCCATGATAAAACTCCAACCTGGGTGCTGCCACTGGAAAGCGGTGGGCAAAATCCTGAAAATTTTGTTTGAGCTGAAGCAAATCGAGCGGATAATTGGGCGATTGGCCTTGGCTTTGACAGAGCAATAAATAGTCCATTTCTGCGCTGAAAATTTCAACTTCAAAGGCCGAAATGGCTTCTTGGCTGCTCTCTTGCAATTGTGCTAATTCCTCTGCCAAACGGTGAGCCTGTCCCAAATCGCCGGTCTCAACAGCCAATTGCAAGAGCAGGGCCTGGGGCCTGACCCGCAAACGGCCACCGAGGGATTCTGCCAATTGTCTGGCCTGTTTACTCAGTGTTAATGCGGTTTGAAAACGGCCATGAGCGAGGTGAATTTTGGCCTGGGCTTCCAAGGCCCGCGCTTCTAACTCGCGATCGCCCCGGTTGCGGGCCAATTGGGAGGATTGTTGCGACAATTCCAAGGCCCTTTCGTGTTGGCCTTGAAAGTAGCGTACCAGAGCCAAAAGGCCCATGCTCTCGTTGCAATGACGCATATCCCTTTGGCGCCTGTAAAGCTCCATCGATTGAAACAGGCCGCTTTCGGCCTGTTCCCATTGGGCCATGCCGATGCTATACAGACCCGTCAATTGCAGGACCCAGGCCCGGCTCGAAAGATCGTCGAGATTGTCGGCCTGTTGTAAGGCTTTGCGGGCATAAAACTCGGCCACAGAGCGCTGTCCGAGAGCGCCACAGATCAGGGTAATATTCGCGTAAGCCCTTGCCAATTGCGGAGAAGGCCCAGCTTCTTCGCAGAGATTGAGAATGCGCAAAGCATTGTGCAGACCCAGGGATTTTTCGCCATTGAGGTAATAAATTTGACCCAGGCGTTCACAGGTTTGGGCAGCAGTCAAAAGTCGCCGTTTTTCCTCGGGGTCGATCCAAACTTGGCCTGGACGCAAGCGGTGTTTGACCTGGGTCATGATTTGCGGCAGGAGTTGGCGTGTGGCTATTTCTGTGGGTGGGGGCGGAAAGCCGGATAATTCCAAAGCCTTTTCCAGTTGGGCTTGGCTCTCTGCCATTTGGCCCAGACCATAATGGGCCTCTCCCAAGGCCTGGTGAATAGCGGCCACTTTTTCAGCGAGCAAATTATCTGGGGCCTGTTTGAGGCTTTGTGAGAGAAAATAATTGGCCTCCTTGTAAAGGCCCTCTTCGAGGGCTGAGAGCCCCGCCAGATAGAGATAATGGCTTGATTTCTCAGCCACACGGGCCGCCTGCCAGTGGTGGGCCAGCAAGGTTGTGTGGTCTTCCATTTCATCTGCAAATTCTTTTTCAAACCAAAAAGCCACCTGTTGGTGGATATCCCGGCGCTGCTCAGAGAGCATCAAACTGTAGATCGCCTGGTGGGTTAAATTATGCCTGAAGACATACGACAAACTGGGAAAGACCCCCACCAATTCAATCAGGTTCATATGCTCAAGCGCGCTCAATGCATCGAGCAGACCTTCGCGATCCTGTTCAACGGGGTAGATATCGTAGAGGGCTTTAAAGTCAAATTGGCGGCCCATCACGCTGGCAATTTTGAGCCCGAGTTGCTGGGGTGGGGAGAGGCGATCAATACGGCTGACGATAACCCCTTCAATCGAAGTTGGCAATTGCAGTTTTTGTAATTCTTCAGGGCTCACCGTCAATTGACAATGGCCCTGGACAATATTCAAGTGGCCACTTTCGCGCAGGCTCAGGGCCAGTTCCTGACTAAAAAAGGGATGTCCCTCGGCCCGCGAAGAAATCAGGCCGATCATCTCAGGGGGCACATGGGAAACCCCCAATTTACTGGCCACCAGCGATTGAATTTCACTGGGGCTCATGCGTCCGAGCAAGAGGGTTTCCGAGAGGGGGGAGGCCTTGAGTTCTTCCCAGGACTTGCGGCAAGAGTCGGAGAGCTGAGCGCCTGCCATCGTGATGGGACGGGTCACCAAGAGGGTCATCAGGCCAGGCACTTCGTAACGAATCTGCTCGACCAAGCGCCAGGAGAGGGCATCGAGCCACTGGGCGTTGTCGATCACAATCAACAGCGGTTCGACACTGACGGCATCCTGCAAAATAGCGGTCATTACATCCAGGGTATTCTGGGCCCGGGCTTCGCCGCGAAAGGGCAAGGTAATTGCGTTGTCTGGGATTTCAATATCCAGAACGGGGCCCAGCAGGGGAATGAGTTCTTGCAAATGGGGGTAAAAACTCATGCGGCTGCGCAATTCTTCGAGCCGTTGGCGGTTAGGCAAATTGGGAGTCAGACCCAGCAATTGGATAAAAATTTTATTCCAGGCAAACCAGGGGGTATAGAGATAGAGATCATCGGCTTCGCTCAACAGCACCGAGCCACCCAGACGGGTGGCTTCTGTCTGAACATGCCGCACCAGGGTGGTTTTTCCCAAACCGGCCTCGCCCTCTAAAAAGACCCGTTTGGAGTGGTGTTGTTCTCGCACGGCTTGGATAGATTCGAGCAGTTTTTGGGTCTCTTGGGCCCGGCCAATCTGGGCATCAAAATGCAAATGGGTGGTCAGGGCAGATTTGGGGGCAAAAACTTCCAAGGTTGTGTTTTTGCCCTTGAGTTGTACGGGCGTCAGCGTTTCATACTCAAACTGACTTTGGGTCATCATCCAGGTTTGGCGGTCGCAGACAATCGGCTGGCCCGTTACTTTCATCAAACGGGCGGCGGTATTGACGGTATCACCGAGCAAGGTATACTCGCGGCGCCAATCGGAACCTACTTCGCCACAAAAAACACGGCCGCTGGTGATGCCCATTGAAGCGCTAAGGGCATAGCCTTCCAAGGTGCTTTGCAATTCCAAAGAGGTGGTGACAGCGCGTTGGGCATTGTTTTCGTGAGAGGCGGGTGGCAGGCCAAAAACGGCCAACAGAGAAAGGCCTTTTTCATCCAGGTTGAGTTTATTCACCGTGCCGCCATGAAAGGATATCCGCTCCTGGATCAGCGAGAGCCAGCGCGGCAATTGCTCTGATGTGAGTGCAGGCAAAAGCAAAAACAAGACCGAGACCTGCCGCAACTCGGCCAGCCAGTTCTGTTGTCCGGCAGCCAGGCGAAAGCGCACAACTTCGGGCAAATAGTTCAGCAGCCAGGCCTCGGGCAGTTGAGGCTCTTCGAAATAGGTTTTTTCGGTGCGGGGCAATACGGGCAATTCGTGTAAAACGGCACTTTCATCATCAATCGGAAAAAGCAGGGTGCCATTGGGGCACCAGCGGCCAGCCTGGTTGCCCAGCACAATTTGACTCGGTTCGGCTTTGCCTTCGGCATGAAAGGCGCCAGAAACCGCGGGACCAGAGAGAATCACTTCCCAGTGCTGGTGCCGGTTTTGCAAATGCAAAAACAGCAGGTCCCCCCAATCGAGCCCGATGCGAATATGCAGGGGCACAGGGGTTTTGCTGCGCAACTCTTCGCTAAAGGCCTGCATTTCTTTGGCACAGGCTGTGGCGCGGTAAATCAGGGATTGGGTCGATTCGGGCACCAGCGAACGGCTCCAGACGGCCAAAAGGGCATCGCCGGCAAATTTGATTACGTCACCGTCCCAGCGACGGATGCATTCCAACAGGCCACCAAAGAACAGATTGAGGGTGCTGCTGAGGACCTCAATGCCTTCGCCGCCCTCTTCACTGAGTTTTTCAGTCAGACGGGTAAAGCCGGAGATATCCGCAAAGAGAACCACGCCCTGATCGCTCCAGAGAAAAGGCAGCTGATCGGGGCCACGGCTCAGGCGTTGTCTGACAACGCGCGGGACATAACCAGCCAGTGGCGATACAGGTGATACAAGGGCTGTTTGCATAGTTTTGCTTAGGTTTTGAATATTTTAATTGTAACCAATTTGTCTGTGCTTCGCGCGGTTTTTTGGGGGCGATCGCATGAGGCTTGGGTAAATTTTGCCGAAAAAAATTAAGAAAAGTTTAAGTTTTTGAGATCTTCACCCTCGTCATTTGTGGGTGAATTCGGGTAAACTGAAGAACGGTGCAGATCTTAATCTGTGCCAAACACGTTCGGAAAGGTTACTACATGAGTCGTTATACTGGTCCCAAAGAGCGGATCTCCCGGGCTCTGGGCCTCAACCTGTTTCTCAAAGGCAAACGCTATGAAGCAGGCAAGAGCGCCTTCCACAAAGGTCGGGGTCGTCCCGGACAGCATGGTCAAAACCGCATTAAAATGTCGGAATATGGCCTGCGTCTGAAAGAAAAACAAAAACTGCGTTTTTTGTATGGCATGTCGGAAAAACAGTTCCGCAGCTATTACGAAGCCGCTAACCAGAGCAAAGGCAGCACCGATGAGCGCTTCCTGCAATTGCTCGAAACCCGTCTCGACAACGTGGTTTATCGTTTAAAATTTGCCACCACCCGTGCCCAAGCCCGCCAATTCGTGGGTCATGGTCATATCATGGTCAATGGCAAAAAAGTTGACATCGCCTCTTATCACGTCAAAGCCAACGACAAGATCGAAGTGCTGGAATCCAGCAAAACCTTCGTTCGCAATGCTGTCGAAGGATTTGTCGGCGAAGTGGTGCCCGAATGGCTGACTGCAGACACCGAGAATCTCAAAGGTGAAGTCGTGCGCATTCCCCTCAACGATCAAATTGACACGGGCAAACTGATCCAAGTCAACCTGATCATCGAGTTTTATTCCAAATAAGCCTCTACAAGCTTGGTGCGATGGGGTTCTGCCCCATGCCTGTGTGCTGATCTTTACAGATCAGGCATCATGCGCGAGATACCCTCCAGAACGCTCTGGAGGGTTCTTTGTTTTGAAGGGGTTTCAGGTTAAAATAGAGTCGCAACCGAGGTGATTATGTCGATTGATTATGCCTATCTTGAAAAAACCGAGCAGTACACGACCAGCGGATCCGATCCCTACCAGCTCAGCCCAGAAATTGCCCGTTGGATCGCCCATGAACTGGAAAAACGGGTCGAGATACTCTACGAAAAGCAGCCCGAACATTTGGAGCAGGAACATTTGTTGGAGGTCTACCGCACCTTGCGCACGCATATGCACCTGCCGGTTTTTGTGATTGGCTACCGCGAAGAAGAGCATACCGTTCTGCTAGAAGCTTGGCATTTTGCCATTCGTCCCCCTTCCAATAGCGAAGTCGGGGTGCAATTTGTGCTCGATCGCGTGCCTTTACACCTGTTTAAAGATGGGGCGACTCCCCGTGCCTGAACTGACTCCCGATTCAACTTCTCCTCCCCCCAAACCTGTCAAAAAAACGCTGAAAAATGTCTGGTTTGGGGGATTGGGCCTGCTTTCTTTGCTGTATATCCTCAATCCGGGCGCTGGGATTTTCGAGCTGATCCCCGACAATCTGCCGCTGCTGGGCAACCTCGACGAAGCGACTGCCGTGGCGCTGCTCTTGGCCTCGCTGCGCTATTATGGCCTGGACCTCACCGGCTGGGTGCCCTGGTTCAAAGCGGGCAAGTCGCCGCCCAAATAGCGACTGAGGGGTTACTTTCGCTCGAAGAGCATCACGCCGTTCCAAAAAGTGGGGTGAGCATCTGAGGCCGTTTGAATATCCAAAAGCAGATCGTATTGCCCAGGTCTTTGCTTTAAAAAATCCAAAGTGGCTTGGCGCGGTTCGGGCCAATTGGTATCGTCAACCAAGACCCGGCTGCCGCTGATCAGATAGGGTTCAGCCAGTTCCAGTGCCCGCAATTGGTGTTCGTAGGCATGATCCCCATCATAAAAATAAAAGCCGATTGGACCCCGTTGAAGTTCGGCAAAATAACGCTGGTAATCGAGCTCGAAAAAACGCGTTTGTGGGCCCGCAAAACGATTGAGATTGCGTTTGAGGGCCTGTTTTGAAGCCTCAGTGCCATGGCTAAAATTGTCGACACCGACAGCGGGTCGGCCCCCATTGCCAAGCAGACCGGCACAGAGTGACAGGCCCTGCCAGACCCCAATATTCAGGAACATGCTGCGGGGGGGCATCTTTTCGACACCTTGTTGTATCAGGGCCAAAATGGCCAAGCTGGACATGCCCTTGAGGCTGAGCAATCTGCTGAGCTGATTCAGCAGCGAGGGATCGGGCAGGATCAAGTTGTGGGTTTGAAAATCTGCGGGCAGGTGGGTTGGCACAGGTTGATCAGGCTGTAAATCACGAAAATGCAGGGCCTGAACAAAGGCTTGGTAATTCATGCAAAAAGGCCTTTTTAAAGTTTGGGGTCACCCGTTTATGCTAACACAGCTGCTGTAAATACGTGGATTTCCAGTGGAATCAGATCAGCCTGTATACTGCATTTATCCTGGTTCTGTCCTGGATCTATCCTGACACAAGGTGAATAACCCAATGATGCGCGAAGAACTCACTCTGATCTCTATGGCCTGCCGCTTTCCCGGTGCACCCAGCACCCAGGATTTTTGGGAAAATCTCAAACAGGGCAAAGATCTGTTAAGTGAGATCCCGCCTTCGCGCTGGGATGCACACCGCTATTATGATCCCCGACCCGGTGTCAGCGGGAAATGCGCCACCACCAAAGGCTATTTTTTGGCGGATGTGCGCCAGTTTGACCCTGGTTTTTTTAAGATTTTGCCTGAAGATGCGGAGGTGATGGATCCCCAGCAGCGGATCTTGCTGGAGCTGTGTTTTGAGGCCTTTGAATCCGCAGGGTATCAGCGTCAGCAGCTCTCGGGTCAAAAAGTGGGGGTCTTTATGGGGATCACCAAGTCCGATTACCAGAACAATATTGCCGAAGCCCTGGCCCGGCAGGAGTTGACGCAAAAAACCGTGGTCACGGGCATTCTTGAAAACCTGATTGCCGCTCGCATTTCCCATTATTTTGACCTGACAGGCCCGGCCCTGACGATAGACACTGCCTGTTCTTCCAGTCTGGTGGCCCTGCATCTGGCCAAAGAAAGCATTTTAGCGGGCGATTGTGAAATGGCACTGGTGGGCGGAATCAATCTCAACTTAAATGTGCCCGCTTTTCTGGGCATGTCTGCCGCCCAGGCCCTCTCCCCGGGGGACCAATTCCATGTCTTTGATCAGCGCGCCAATGGCTTTTTTATGGGGGAAGGCGGAGCCGTGGTTTTGCTCAAAAAGCGCAGCCAGGCTTTGGCAGATCAGGACAGGATTTTGGCCGTTTTGGCCGGCAGTGCGGTCAACAATGATGGCCGCAGTATTTCACCCATGGCACCGCGCAGCAGCACCCAACAGGCGGTCCTGCTCAAAGCCTGTGAAGATGCCCAGTTAACCCCCGCAGAGATCACCCTGATCGAGGCCCACGGCACGGGCACCCAACTCGGAGATGCCGTTGAAGCCCAAACCCTGAATGCCATTTTCTCAGGGATCAGTCCCAAGCCTGTGCTGAGTTCGGTCAAACCGAATATCGGGCACCTCTTAAGCGCAGCGGGCATGGGCAGCCTGATTAAGGTGCTGCTCTGTTTTCAACACCGTCAGATTCCCCCGCTCTTGCACTACGCCCAGCCCCGCAAAGAACTTCAATTGGAAACCCAGGGCTTTTGCTTGAATCAAAACCTGCTTGAAATCCCCGCTGGGCAGCCGATGGTGGCCGGGATCAACGGCTTTGGCTTTGGCGGAACCAATGCGCATATTCTGCTCAGGGCTGAAAGTCAGGAACAATCCAAAACCGACTTTCAACAGCTGCTACCCGCTTATCAGAAGCGGGACTTTTGGGTGGGTCTCAAAGAGCGCATTGCGACAGAGCCAGCGACAAAGTCAGAGCCAGAACTACGGGTCTTTGAATCCCGCTGGTTTGCAAGGGAACTGCCTGGAGCCGTCATGGCCAATGCGCCATCAGAGCGCCTGCTGCTTTTGACAGATCCCTTGCTCAATGACGTGCAAAATCAGCTGACTGAACACTTTGCTCAAGCTGGCCAGCCCTGTCTTTGTTTGCAAAGCGGGGCCGAATTAGAGCGTCAGCTGAGCAGTGGGCCCTTTCTTTCAGGCCCCGATGTCTATCATCTGGTTCTGTGTTTGCCGCTCAGTGCCCAGGCCCTCTACAGTTTTTTTCAGACCCTGGCCAAATCTCCGCAGCTGGCCCGCTGCACACGTTTAACCGTTGTCACCCAGGGCGCTTTGCCGCTTGGGTGTATACCGGGAACAGAAACCTTCGCCCCATTTCTCAATTCGGGTTTGCTCTGGGGAGCGGCCTCCGAACTCAATATACCTGTGTTACAAGTGGATTTGAATCCCGGCGAAATCTGCCCACAACTCGGAGATCTGGCCCAGTGGCTGCTCAATCCACAGCTCCAACAAGAGAGCCAAGCCCAAACAACAACACAGCTCGCACTGCGGGAGACCCGTGTTTGGCAACGCAGCCAACGCCAAGTCAGTCTCCAGACGGAGCCCCCGCTGCCTTCGCGGATCCGGGCAAAAGGGGTTTATTTGATCACTGGCGGCGCATCTGGCATTGGCGCCCTGATTGCCGAAAGCCTGGTAGCGCAACAGACACAGCTCCAGGTGATTGTGGTCGGCCGCCGTGAAGCGTCTGAGGTGCCAGAGTTTGCGGAGCTGCAAGCGCGAATCCAGGCCCAGGGCTCCCAACTTCAGTATTACCGTGTGGATATGGGGCAGCCAGCAGAGGTCAGGGTTCTGTGCCAACAGATTCTGCGCAAATACGCAGGGCTCAACGGAGTGGTACATGCTGCCGGACAAGTGATGCCCAAAGATCTGCGCCGCAGTGCTTATCAGGAGCGGCAAGAAGGGATGGCAGCAAAGGTTGAGGGTTTGATCGCCCTGCGCGAATCGCTCTTGGCGCTCGGCCTGTCTCCCGATTTCTTTGTGGCCTTTTCTTCGCTGTCAGCAGCTTTGCCTGGGTTTGGCCGTGGGCTGATTGACTATGTGGCAGCCAACCAGTTTATGGATCTCTATGCAAGTGCTGTCTCGCGATCTGCTTTGCCGATACAGGTGATTCAATGGGGGCCCTGGCAAGGGGCGGGAATGGCCACCCATCCGGCTTTGTTGAAACAATTGGCAGACCAAGGTATTTATGCCCTGAGCCCGGCGGAAGGCATTTCCGCCTTTCATGCGTTTATCAACGGGGGATTTGAGCAGGCCCTGATTTTTAAAACCCCCCTGTCTCTCAAGGCCCTCTCTGAACGTTTGGCCCATTTACCCAGGCCGGCTCTCGAATCGCCAGTTTCAAGCCCCAGTCTGGATTTTCAAGCCGCCCCTGCGGCCCCCGAAAACCCTCTCCAGCATCAAACCCAGCCCCAAACTCTGAATCAAACCCAGGCTGACTTAGAGCAGCGCCTGCGACATTTGATCCAGGACATCTTGGCGGAATCCGGGGAAGCGCGAGAGATCGGCCCCGAAGACAACTTAATGGATTTGGGCATCGACTCTTTGATTGCGATCGATCTTACGCAAACGCTGGAAGACTGGGGTTATCAGGAGCTGCCGTTTGAGCTTTTCTTTGAGCAGCAAAATATTCGGGAGTTGGCCCGCTATTTATTGGGCCGCAGCAAGCATTTGAGCGAAAGTCCCCCCGCCCCTCCCCCGACCGTGTGCGTTGACCACCCACTCTCACCGATTCAAACGTCATTTTTTGTTGCGCAAACCCTGTATGAACGCCCAAATTATTCGTATTTCAGACTCTCTTTAAGCCGATTATTGGATCCCTCACTTCTGGAGCAGGCCATTTGGGATCTGCTCGAACAACACAGCCAATTGTGTGCCGTTTTTCAGCAATCTGTCGGTGCTTCAGGCCTTCACTTGAGCTATCGGATTCTGAGCCGAGATCAGCTAAAGGCTTTACTGCAAACACGTCCAAACCCCTCTTTGCTGCTGGAGATCTCACCAGAATTGCCTTTGGTTGAATATGAAGAGGCCTTTGTCAATCAGCTCTTTGCCCTGAACCAGGCCCCCCTGTTTCGGATTGGCCTGCAACAGAGTGCCCAGGGCAGCCATTTGCTGCTGCTTTTCCATCATATTGTCTTTGATGGCATCAGCATGAAAAATTTCCTCCAGGGGCTGTGGGAGCGCTACCGGGGGCTTGAGACCCACACCCCATATCTGGCTCCGCCGTTGGCTTTGAGCTACGAAGAGTATGTGCAAACGCTGCAACGGTACCGCGAGAGTGAGGCCTTTCGAGCGGCCCTGCTGGCCAGTTCTGAATACCTCCAAAGTAAACCCTTGAAAGCACTGACCTTTCAGCCCTTTTTGTTTGAATTGGCAGAGCGCTATGCCAGATTGGGCTCTGTGCCGGCCCAAAGCCAACAGCGGCGTTTGCCCCAGGCCTGTAGTGAGGCCCTGAGCCAAAAGGCCCAGACGACCCAAACCCCCTTGCAAATGCTCTACCTCAGCGCCTTTTTTAAGGCTTTGAGCCAGTGGACTGGCCAGTCTCAGCTCTGGGTGCAGGTCGCCAGTGCAGGCCGACACTGGCCGCTGGCAGAGATTCACAGCCTGATTGGCAGCTTTGCTGAGCTGTTCCCGGTCTATGTAGACCTGCAGCTCAACCAGGGCCTGGCCTTGGCACAGCACTTGCGTCAGCAGTGGAATTTAGCGCAGCCTTTGATGCGCGTGGGGGCAGATCAGATTTCCAGGTTGGCCCAGGAACAGGGGATCTCGCTGCCCTTTTCCTTTAGCTTTGCCCATTTTGATTACACCTGGATGCCCCCCGCCGATCAGGCCCAGGTCGTGAGCACCGAGATGCGCGGTTTCCATGCCCAAACCCAATTGGGTTTGTTGATCTCCGAAAACCATCAGGGCTTTTATTATGCCCTCAACACGCCCCAAGGCCTCTTTGCCGAGGCTGAATTGGCGCGCCTTTCACAGCTGTTTGAAACCGCATTGTATCAAATCGCTGAAGTCGCACAGGAGGCTGATGTTGCTGAAAGTGCATCGCCAGATTTTTGGAACGACTTTCAAGCGTTGCCCGACAATGCATTGGCGCTCAAAACCCCAGAAAGCGAATTGAGTTATCTCGAACTGAGACAGAGGGTCAAACAGCTGGCTTATCAGTTGGAATCCAGGGGGCTGAGCTGTGGTTCTGTGCTGGTTTTCTGGGGCGAAGCCAGTGCTGATAGCATCTGCTTGCTGCTGGCCTGTCTGGCCCTGGGTGTGACCTGGGTGCCCGTAGATACCCAGTCTCCGCTGCAACGGGTGAAAGAGATCTGCCGACAGGCCAATGCCGAACTGTGGGTCAGCGATTTCCAGCCTTTGGCAACAAACGAAAACGGCCTGCTCGCACTGGCTGAACTGCTCCAACAGGCCAGAGAGAGTCTAGAGATGGGCTTTTGCCTTCCCCAGCGCAGTGCAAATGCCGTGGCGTATATTATTTTCACCTCTGGCTCCACCGGGCAACCCAAAGGGGTGCCGATTCTCTACACAGCCCTGATGCGCTATCTGGGCTGGGCCATTGAGACGTTTGCCTATGGGCCCCAAGATCGGGTGATTCTCACCTCTTCCCTGGCTTTTGATGCGTCCCTGCGCCCGGTTCTAGCGACCCTGATGAGAGGTGCTTGTCTCTGCCCAGTCAACGATCAGACCAAACGCGATCCCCAGGCCCTCTTGAACTGGGTTCGAGAGGCCCAGATCAGTGTTTGGAGTTCGGTGCCGGGTCTCTGGCAGGGCTTGATTCAAGCCCTCGAAGCCCAAACCCAGGAAGCGTCGCTGCGTTTGAAACCAGAAAACGTGCCCCTGCCTCAGTTGCGCCTGGTGCAACTCGGCGGCGAGGTGCTGGCTCCCCAATGGTTGGAGCGCTGGCAAGCCCTGATGGGCAGCGAGCGGCCCCTGGTCAATTTGTACGGCCCGACAGAAACCACGATCAATGCCACCCACCATTGGGTGCAAGGCCCCCACCCCCAAGGGCAGCCCGTGCCAATTGGAAAGGCCTTGCCCTATCTCAACTGCCGGGTGATGTCGGCCACGGGTGAGCCCTGTGCCAGCGGAGAAGCAGGAGAACTCTGGGTGAGTGGGCCGGGTCTGACGCCAGGTTATCTCTCGCAGGCAGATGACCCCTTTGTCTCGTATCTGGGGGAGCGCTATTACCGCACAGGAGACCGGGTTTACCAGGATACTGAGGGCCGCTTTTATTACCTTGGCCGTCAAGATCGCCAAATCAAATTGCGGGGTTATCGCCTGGAACCCGCTGAAATCGAAGCGGTGCTATTGCGTTTTCCCAATTTGCAAGAAGCCTGGGTGGATATCCTGCCCAGCCCTGCTGGAACCCCCCAATTGGTGGCCTGTTTTAGCAGCGCATTGCCGCTGGACCAGAGTGAGCTTAAAAATCATTTGGCCCAGTTCCTGCCAAGCTACATGCTGCCCCAGCAGATTTATGGCAGCCCGGCCTTTCCACGTCTGCCCAATGGCAAAGCCGATCTTGTCGCCCTCCGGCACAGTTTGCTCAAACTCAACGCTGAAACTTTGCCAGAGCAGCCTGAGCCCCCTATTGACCAAAAGATTGAGCAAAAGATTGAGCAAGATACAGATGCCATCGCAACAGCGGTGATTGAGATTTGGCAACGATTGCTCAAGCGTCAGGATTTGACTGAAAATTCAGATTTTTTTCAAATGGGGGGAGATTCCCTGCTCTTGATGCAGGCCTATTTGCTGCTGCAACAAAGCTGGCCCCAATTGCCCAAAATCGCTCAGTTTCACAGTCAGCGCCGCTTGCAGGATTGGGTCGCGCTCTTACATTCAGCGCTGCCGAATGCGCCAGAATCTTTACCCTTGGCAAACTCGCCCAAGAAGCAGCCCGTGACGCAGCCCGAAACATCGCTTGGGTCTGTCTCGGGTTTTGGCTTGAGTCCCTCCCAAATGGGCTTTTATCTCTGGCATAGGCACCTCAAAAGCGATGACTCTCTCTGGGAAGCCCGAATTGTGCTCGAAGGAGAGCTCGAACCCGACTTGTTTGAAAGGGCTCTTTTTCAGGCTGCCCGCCGCCAGCAAATGCTCAATGTGCAATTGCAAGACACCAGCCCACCCCAATTTGTGCCCTGTTCTGAGCCCCAACTGTCGTTTGTGTATCAAGATCTCAGTCAGGCAGCTGAATCTGTGTCTGCGCAGGAGACCATTTCCAGAGATCTCTTACCCTTGGATATTTTTACAGATCCACTGCTGCGCTGCAGGCTGTTGAAACAGGGCCCCCGCAGCTATCTGTGGCAGATTCAGGCCCACCATATTTTGGCAGATGGTCTGAGCTGCCTGATCTTAGGCCGGGATATCTTTGCGGCCTATCGCCAATTGCTCACACCGTCTCAGCCGCCGCAAAATCAACCGCAGCAGCTCCCCCCTTTGCGCAACCAATTCTCGGACTATCTCGCGTTGCTAGAACACGAACGCCAAACACGGGGAGAAGCCCATTTGCGCTATTGGCAAGCCATCTTTGCCCAGCCGTATCAGGCGCCAGATTTGCGCGGCAAGAATGTTAAGGACTCAGAAAGCCCAGAAAGTGAAAAAAACACAAAATCCACAGGCTTTTTTCGCCTCGAACGCAGACTCCACAACAGGGAACTCGCAGCTTTTAAGCAGCGCTGTCAGGCCGCAAGCAGTACCCTCTTTATGGGGATCTTGGCAGCTTATCATCAGGCCTTGGTTACGCTGACAGGTCAGGCCGATCTGATCATTGGCGTGGCCCACCATGGGCGCGATTATGCCCTGGAAGAGATAGATCAGATTTTTGGCTGTTTTGCCCGCACCTTGCCCCTGCGTTTGCCCGCCTGGGTGCCGGGGTCTGTTTCGCAGCCTATTTCAGCGCCTCAGATTCAGGCCGCCCAAAAGCTGTATCAGGCAGCGGCAGAACATCCAATGGACCCCCTGCATCTGTTGCGCACCCTCTCTCCTGCTCCCCGTTTGTCCACACTCCTGGGCAGTCAGTTTTTTATCAGCGCCGTGGATTTGACTTCGCTTTTCGAGGCTGAAATCATGCCCGGTCTAACTGTCAATGAGCAGGCCTCCAGCACCCATTTTCAACCCTCCAATCAAGATCTGGATCTGTTTTTGGCCCTCAAACAACAGGGCGAACACCTGAGCTTGACCCTCAACCTGAATCGGGAGGCCTGCTCCCACTCGCAAGCAGAGGCTTTGCTGGATCAACTTTTGCTGTCCATCTCAGAGCCAGCTCAAGCCCAGGCGCTGCCAGCTCAAGCCCCGGCGCCGCGCATCCAATTTCGGCCCTTTGATCTGGCCCAAACTGGCCCGATAGATGCCGCTTTAATCAGCTATTTGCCAGCCCTGGAGCAGATCAAACGGGTCGCACCCCGCCTGAGCCATGACCAGATTCAGGCCCTCAAACAGGGTTTGTTCCAAGACGAACAGGCTCTCTGGATTGAACATCTTCAAACTCCCTTGGGCCAGAGTGCCAATCTGGTGCTGCCCTTCTTTGCCAATGAGATTTTGCCTGGTCAGGCCAAACGGATTTTGCCTGCCATTCAGCGTGCCCGCCTGCAGGCCCAAGCCCTGGGGGCCCAAGTGGTTTCTCTGGCGGGGCTTTTGCCCGCCTTGACGTCTTACGGGCATGACTTGCCTGCGATCCCTGCCCCTGAGTCTGCGCGGCCCCAGCGCCTGAGCACCGGTCACAGCACCACTGTGGTCGCCATGTTAGAGACCCTGCGTTTGGCCTTGGCTCAGCTGGAACGGCCCCTGTCCAGCTGTCGGCTGGCGATGGTGGGCCTGGGCTCGATTGGCGAAGCCACTTTAAATGCCCTCTTGGCCAGATTGGACCACCCAGCCAGTTTGACCCTGGTCGATCGCCTCGGCAGCGAGCAGCGCCTGCAACAGTTGGCCGAGCGATTGGCTGCCCAGCACGGGTATTCAGGGCCGTTGCAATGGGTCTTGAGTCCAGCAGAAAGCCTGCCCACAGAGGTGTATCAGGCGGATTTGATTCTCTCTGCGGTCAGCGCCCGCCAGGTGATTGACATCAGCCAATTGCGTCCGGGGACGGTGTTGGTCGATGATTCGTTTCCCCATTGTTTTGATGTGAAGGCAGCCATCACACGCATGGAGCAAGAACGCGATCTGCTGGTGATTGGCGGCGGTCTCTTACAATTGCCAGGCTGTTTGCAAACACGCTATTTGCCTTTTCCAGATCCCCAGCTGCAAGCAGCCCTGACCCAGGTCTCGCTGCCTGCCTGTTTGCCCGGTTGCCAATTGGAATCTTTGCTGCTGGCAGCGTATCCAGAGCTGCCCGAAACCCTTGGTTTGGTTGAACCTGCCAAGCTGCTGAAGTATTTTCCTGTGATTCAAGCTGCGGGGATTCAGGCCGCTCCTTTACATCTGGAGGGCTATCTGATTCAACCAGAGCTGATCCAGGCTTTGCTTAGGTTTTCTGCTGGGAGCTTTCCATCTGCAATCCGAATTAAATTTGATTATCTGAGGTCATGATAGCCATCCTGCACGGTGAGCGGGTAATTGATTAACCCGCTGGGGCTGCGGGTGCAGGACTGGCCTGAGCTGCAGGTGCTGCAGCGGCCTTGCGATCTGCTTGGGCTTTCCGCAAGAGAACCAGCATCCCTTCACGTTGGTTTTTGATAATAGCGCGCTGGTACTCCGCGTAGCTGATTTTGCTATCGCCGTCGCTATCCATCTGGTTAACCATTTCTTGACCCTTTTTCTCGGTATTGACAGGGTCACAGCCAACTGGGCAGGTCTTTTTTGAGCTATCAAGATAGTCTTTGACGGTCAAAAAACCGTCTTTATTGTCATCGGTTACCTGCCAAATGTAATTGACGGTCGATTTAAGGGTCGAGATAGGGATGATAAACTTCGCCATGAAAGTCGGATCGTTTGCCCGCTTGATAAATTCTGGCATGTATCTGCTGTATTCAGAGGCTTGCCAGATCCCATCTTTATTGCTGTCGAGGCCGGGTTCGAGGCTGTCGAGAGATTCGGGTTCATTGGACGTAAAGGGGACTTTGACTTCCTCAAAGGTCAGGTTCCCATCACGATTGGTATCGAGTGCATCGTAATAGTCCTGGTTGAGCTTACTCACTTCCGTTTGCCACTCGTTGTCGTTGAGACCCCCTGCTGCGAGATTGATCAGTAATTTTGTGTTATCCACCGTGCCAGGTGGATTTGTATTCTGGCAGGCCAGGAGTGAGCTCACCAGGGCAATCCCTGCCAAGCAGGAAATGAGGCGAAAATGGATCTGCAACATGGTCTTGTTCCTTTGTTTCTGAGGTTAAACTTGAAAGTAAGTGAGTGAATAAGTCATAAACCAGAGTATATCACTTATTTACAGAATAGTAAATTTAGGCAAAAAAGGGGTTAGCGAGCGAACCCTTCCCGTTGAGCTGGATCTCGTCATGATGCAAGAAATGGGGCTCCATCTTGATTCTCTTCTGGGCGGCGGCGATCTGCCTGGGGATGAAGGCATGGCGCTGATTGGTTCTCACCATTTTACAGACTTCTGAGTTTAAGAATTTGCCACGCCGATTTGTAAGTCCCAGCGAATTTGGCAATTCTGGCAATTTGCCACCCATTTGGAACGGGTCTCTTTGTCTTTGACGGACTGGGTTTGGCCCCCACAATCCAGGCAAATCACATGGTGTAAACGGTAATACAGCATACCCATGCCGCCCATTGCAATCAACACAAAAGCCAAGGCAAAAAATTTTCCCACAGATTCAGCATTGTTTTTAAGTAAAAATAACCCCATGCCAAAGCAGAATACGCTGCCTGTCCAGGTGAACAGAAGGGTTTTCTGGAATTGTTTTGAGAAATTGGGATGGACGATGGTTTTCATTTTTTCTTCGATCTTTGGCCGTGTTTGAGTTCTTTAGCGGGTTTGGACATCCTTGAAATAGGAGGTGCTCTCAAACTGGGCTTTGAAAAATATAAAACAGGCGTCTGTTGCCTCTTGTTTGTTTTTGCCCAAAATTTTGTCTGAGAAACTCCGGTGTTTTACCACCTGAAACACCCATGTTTGCGCCTGATGCGGGGAATCACCTGTTTCGAATTCGCAGTGTGAGCCGATCAAATAGCGAAAGCCCTCGTAATTCAGTTCACTGTACCACCCCCAGTCTTCAGCTTCGGGCTCAGAGATTTCGATTTTTCCCTTGAGTTCAGCTCTCAGCCATTCCAGCAAAGACAGGCCGTAAATGGGATTGATGGGGTTTTCTCGCTCTTTGAAGATATCAAAGTAGGTGGTTTTAAATACAAGGGTTTGGCTCATGGTTTGACAGCAAATTGAGTCTGTTTCTCTGTTTATTTAAGGGCGAAGAATTGAATGTCATATCTGAATGTATCAATATTTGCGCTCTCGGACAAGGAACAGGGCTATCTGAGCCTTGGGAAACGAAGGTCATTTTCTTCATCACCTACTCATCAGGCTACTTCCCTATCTAAGAAATCGTGAGGTATAGACGGTTTCTTCTCGCCTGACTGGCTGATACATTTGCTGGGACAGCAACAAAGTTGCCTGCCAAATTATGATAAATTACTCTATGTCAAATAAATGTTATCAGTGTTTCAGACCCGTTAAAACTTGTTATTGCAAGGCTATTGAACCCATCGATCCTGGTATTAAATTTGTGCTTTTAATGCATCCACAAGAAGCCTTCAAACAGAAAACAGGAACAGGAAGATTAACAAATCTTACGCTCATAGGCTCAGAGATCATTATCGATACTGCATTTGATCAAAATCTAAGAACCCAAGAATTGCTCAATGATTCATCCCATTATCCTATGGTTCTTTATCCAGGAAAAGAAGCCCATTCTACAGAGACTTTTAACTTTGATTCTGAACTTAAAAATAGAAAGTTATTAATTTTCTTAATTGATGCAACTTGGCGCTTTTCTCGCCAAATGATCTCGAGAAGTCCATCTCTTCAGAAATTACCAAAATTGTCATTTAGCAGAGAATACAGATCAATTTTTGAAATTAAAAAACAACCAACAGAATACAGTCTTTCAACCATTGAGTCTTCGTATTAGACCTGTTGCAATGAAAAATGCTGTGTAAAATGTAGCTTATGAAGATAAGTATAAGTGATTTGAAAACAGAACGGCAATGGCGGTCATCAACTGGCTACGATCAAAAGAGATTTACAGAATT
>JBIKWL010000309.1:0-2800 GCA_044356335.1 Candidatus Sericytochromatia bacterium | reverse complement strand
CGTGGGGGTTGTCGTGGGTGTTGTCGTGGGGATTGTCGTGGGTGTTGCTGTGGGTGTTGTCGTGGGGGTTGCAGTGGGGGTTGCAGTGGGGGTTGCAGTGGGGGTTGCTGTGGGGGTTGCTGTGGGGGTTGCTGTGGGTGTGGTTGCAAATGAAGGGGGGATGGTCGCTGTGGGCAGTGTCATCGGGGAATCAACCGGACTGGCAGAGGGATTAAAAGTAGACAGGGGTTCAGTTTCTTTGTCTAAAACGGGGACAGAAGTCGAGCCCGCCTTCGGCTGAGCATTAACAGCTGCTTTGGGTTTCGAAATAAAGGCGCTTGGATCTAACTCTGCCAAAAATTGTCCTGTGGGAAGGACGCAGCCACTTAAACTGAACGCAAGTAGACTGAAACAAACTGGCAGGCACGAACGATGACCCAAAGTCATAAACACAGCACCACACTTTCCTGATTATATGTTTTGTTACATAACTTTACATTTCTTAATCATTAAAGCATTTTCCCTTTTGCGATGCAAGTCCCTACTGTTTCAGTTGTTTGTCGTGTTCACAGGAAGGGTTGTTTTGGGACCCGATGATTTTATCCTGGAAAAAGCAGCCAATGCCGCTTCTCGGGCTTGTTTATGCTCGACTACTGGGAAAGGATAATTGTCGCCCAAGCGTACTCCTGCTTCTAGCAAAACAAGAGGTGGGGCCTCCCAGGGTTTATTCAGCCATTTATCTGGTAGTGCGGCAATCTCAGGCACCCATTTGCGCACATACTCACCGCATGGATCAAATTTTTCGCCCTGGCTGATAGGATTAAAGATCCTGAAATAAGGGGCCGCATCTGCCCCGCAACCGGCAGTCCACTGCCAATTGAGAGAATTGGCGGCCAAATCCGCATCGACCAAAGTATCCCAAAACCATTTCGCCCCCTCTTGCCAAGGCAACATCAGGTCTTTGGCCAAAAAAGAGGCAACGATCATGCGGACACGGTTGTGCATCCAGCCCAATGCCCAGAGCTCACGCATACCCGCATCCACAATCGGATAGCCGGTCTGGCCCTTTTGCCAGGCTTTAAGCCAGTCTGGACGATCTTGCCATTCAAAATGAGCGAAACGGGCATCAAGCGGTTCAAGATCTGTGTGGGGAAAATGAGTCAAAATCTGATATGCAAACTCACGCCAGCCAATTTCATTCAAATAAACCCGGCAGGATTCCTGTGGCTGGTTCTGCCCCCCTTTTTTCAGAGCCCAGTAAATCTGCCGGGGTGACAATTCTCCCAGATGCAGATGCGGAGACAGCCGAGACGTGCCTTGCTGATCAGGTCTGTTTCTGGACTCGGGATAATTTGCTACGTCTGCTTTGACCCAACGTTCTAATTTGTGCATCGCAGCAGACTCTCCCACCTCCCAGGTCTTGCGCATTTGACTGTCCCAGTTCAAAGTGGGCAATAGACCCAGTTCATTTAAGGACAAAGAGAACATACTTGAATCTACGCTTGGCAAAGTTTGCGGGGCCGGAAGCGGAGGGAGAATTTCAAGCTGATTTAAACAGGCCCGCCAATAGGGCGTAAAAACTTTATAGGGCGTTCCAGAACCATTCAAGATTTGACCGGGCTCACTCAAGAGCGTTCCCTCAAACAATCGGAGAGGAATAACCCGGCTGAGTTGCTTGTCAGCTTCGGCCAAAACAGGTTCATAGCGCCGAGAGGCAAAGACAGCTTGAGCTCCAGATGTTTGGATTAATTCGGGCAATACCTGCTCGGCCTTGCCTTTGCGTAAAATCAGGCGAGAGCCACGCTCAGCTAAGCTCTGGGCCAAGCTTTTGAGCGAAAAATGCAGCCACCAGCGACTGGCTGCGCCACGAGTCCAGGGCGCTCCGGCTTCTGGTTCCCAAATGAACACAGGTATCACATCGCCCGCTGCTAGGGCGGCTTGCAAAGCTGGGTGATCTGACAGGCGCAGATCTTGGCGAAACCAAAGCAAGACAGGAGATTGGGACATTGGCTTGGTACTTTCTATTGTGTGTTTCAATCGCAATTTAGCAGCAGATCGGGGTCTGCAACCAGAGGGTGAGCGCCAAAAAGAGATTTGGAGCAGTGGCTGACTGCGGGGTATGATGGATGTATGTGGCTTGAACTCACCGATTCGCAGCTTTTTTTAAGCAGTGTTTATTTGCTTTACGTCCTCGGGATGACAGGTGTGATATTGCTCGACAATAAACCCCCTCAGTCCACGTTGGCTTGGCTATTGACGATTTATTTTCTGCCCTTTGTTGGTCTTTTGGTCTACATTTTCGCAGGCATCAATTGGAAAAAACACAAAATCCTGCAACAGCGACCCGAGGAGCGTTTCCAGCTTCAATTAAGTGATGTCATTTTACAACAGCGTCAATTTTTGTCTCAAATTGAATTCCAAGAGCAAGAAAAAGCCACTGCCCGCAATGTGGACATCCGTAAATCGATCCAATTGCTGCTCAACAGCAATCACTCCACTTTGACATTGCACAATCGCTATCAGCTCTTTCATGAGGGCACTTCTTTTTTTGAGAGCTTGAAAACAGATATCCTTGCTGCTCAGCATTTTATCCACATGGAATTTTTTATTTGGAAGTCAGATGCTTTGGGCTGGGAGTTCGCCGAATTGCTCTGTAAAAAAGCCCAAGCCGGGGTCGAAGTTCGTCTGCTCTTCGATGGTGTGGGCTCTTTTGGTCGTATTTCCAGGGAGTACAAACGCAAATTGACAGCGGCAGGGATTGAATTCAAAATTTTTCTCGATCCGCTCAATGTATTCATATCGGGTCTGGCGAATTACCTCA
>JBIKWL010000173.1:0-10033 GCA_044356335.1 Candidatus Sericytochromatia bacterium | reverse complement strand
GAAGAGGGAGCTGCACAGTGCAAACTATGCGGCTAGTTTCTTCCAGAA
Source organism: Candidatus Sericytochromatia bacterium (assembly GCA_044356335.1). Taxonomy (GTDB): domain Bacteria; phylum Cyanobacteriota; class Sericytochromatia; order UBA7694; family UBA7694. The sequence goes on along the minus strand of JBIKWL010000173.1, from coordinate 9,985 downwards.
GGCGTCAAGCGTGCAACTGTTCCCGAGAGGGTGCAGCACAAACACGGGAGGCGTGAGGGTCCTGAAAGGGAAGCAACCCAGCTGGATGCGACGAAGACCTCAGGAGGCCGATGGACGTAGGAATTCGCTTCGACTCCGGAGTTTGTTTCATTTTTTGGATTTTTTCTCTCTCCTACCTCCGTTTTTTCGTCTTCAATTTTCAAGATTCACTCAAAGTGCCAAAAACTGTTAAGATTCAAGAGCCCAGCAAATGGGTATAATAATCCATGAATCAGACACAAACGCGCTGGAGACAACTTGATGGAAATTTCAAAACAAAGTTATCGCGAACTCAATCAGAACAGGGATATTCGGCTCACGCGTCAGGAAGTCTTAAAAGCTGACAGTGATGGCGATGGACAACTCTCGACAACAGAGGGTGAAAAAGCCAAAATTGCCCCAGAGGATTTACCGGCTTTGAACAGGGCTTTACAGGGTTCCGCAGCCTTGGAACCCTCAACTGTCCTCTTTGCCATGTCTGGTAAACTAAAATCGATGCCTGCTCAGATCCCTGTTGTGAAACGCATCGAAAAATCTGCAGATGCCTTAGAGACATGGAGAGGGGAGACAGCCAATATCATCGCCAGGGTCCAAAACAAAGGGACTGAGTCTCAACGCCGTGCCGAAACTCAAACAGCAATAGGGGACATCGTTCAACAAAAGGTCCAATGGCGTGGCAACGGTGAAAATAAATTTGGAGAAGCCATTGGCTGCGCTAATGGGCCATTTTTGGCCTATGTCATGGCAGATTTGATTTCCGTAGAAGAAGCAAAGCACCTGATGGGAGATACCCTTCCAGCAGCAAATGTTCTTTCAGGTGGCAATAGAGATCCCTTGTTGCTAGAAACGTTGGGGATTGATGCCGGCAAACCCATTCCAGAAGACCGACTTTATAAAGGTCCAAATACAGAACCCTTTCCCAAAGCTGTTGATGTGGCTGTCTTTGTCGAAAATGATGCGCAGGGATTCCCCACCCATTCGGCTACTCATTATGCGACATTTACAGGAAATGGTTGGGAAGTCATGAGCCTTCAGGGACATACAGATCCGCCCTCTGATACAAACCCCGCAATTTTCACCACAATTGAAGATATCTGGGCTGGCGACTTTAAAGGAACATCTGTGGTCATTTGCCCCTTTCCCTTTAAAAATCCGTAATTCCAAAGGACACTTTACCAGCGGCTTAGACCCCAAATAGTTGAAGGGGGTTTATTTCCAGGCAATTGTTTCTGCATTGCCTGAAGTCGAATCACTGGCCAAAGCCCCTGTTGGCCCTTTTTCGACCTGGCTGGACTTCTTGAGAAAGAGCCCCAATACCAAGGCTCCTACCAGCACCACAAACCACAGTCCCCCAATCATGCCCAACCCCAGAGCGGTTCCAATCGCTGCGCCCGTTTGCTCAGCCCCAGAACTGGCTGAATTGACGGCATTTCCAGCCGAGACCATGCCTGCGATCCCAGAGGCGGCCATCAATAACGTCCAAAATACGGCAAAGGATTTGATCAGGTTCCAAGCTGTGCCCCCTTCGCGAATCTCACCGGCTTTTAAATTCCGTTTGGCCAGATAATAGGGCAAGAAGATAATCATCAACAGACAGGTGCCCAAGGCCCAACCAATGGAATTCTCCACTTTGCGATTGCGGGCGTCATTCAGCACCCAAACGCCAATCGCAATATTTAAAATCCAATACCACATTGCTCAGATTCCTTTCGATTATTTCAGCCCAAATTGGGCCTTTTGCATGAGTTTGCCATTCTGGAACATGGCGTTCATATTGCTGGCAAAACTATCACCTTCCCACTGGTACATCACCGTCTGGTATCCCGCGATATCGTTGCTGCTCAGCTCAGTGCCTTCTTTGCCCAAAATAGCGACCACCTGCTCGTAAGACATGCCCGTGCTCAAACGGTTGTAATTGGCCATGGTGACTTGACTCTTGGGCTTTTCGGGTATTGGGGCCTGGGCAGCAGGGGCCGCGTCATTGCTCGGTGCAGAACTGTTGCTGCCTCGGTTTCCGCCCACAATGCCCACGAGCACAAAAAACCCCACCAGGCCCAGCAGCCCTAAGACAAGCGGATTGGATTTTTTCTTGGCGGGCGCTGGCACAGAGACCTGAAAAGCAGCCGCCGATTCAGGCACGGGGTTTTCAAATTGCAGGCCACAATTGGGGCAAAAGCGGGTGCCCGGACTCAAAGGGGTCTGGCATTGTGAACAGGTGATCATCACTATTTTTCCTCGCGATTTCTTTTGTTATGGGATCTTTGTAGCCAGATTGAAGACAAGGTTAAAAAAAGATAGATAACCTGCAGAACAAGGATGAGCAGCTTTGTATCCTTGGCTTTACCGTTTTAAAAACGCAGGTGATTTTTCCAGTATTTCAGAGACCCCTGACAGATCTGGTCAGGGGAGAAGAAATAGAAATGGTGAATGCGTTCGCTGTTCGGCTCAGGAAGTCAGCATGATCATGCCATCGAAAGAAACAATGTCCTCGTGGGGATTTAAGGTTTCGCATTCCGTCAACACAACCTGGAGCACTTCGCCATTGGCATCACGGGGATCTTGGATGACCGACTCAATTCGGGTTTGCCAAACAGGCAATAACTTGTTATCTGACTCAAAAAGTTTGCGTAAATAATTTCGCATCAATCGGACTTCCTGCCACTTCCAATAGCCAATCCCCATACAATCTGGATTCTCCCAAGAAGCGGGCAATTCTGCACGAGATGAATTGTCAGGCAGACGGGCAAACATGAACATCCAGATATCATATGCCCAACCAGGGCAATACTGTTTAAAAAAGGGAATTAAAGCCCGGTAATGAGACAGGTATAAGCTGCTGCCCCAACATTCCTGAAGCAGATATTGGTCTGTTCGCAGATCTGAATGAAGATTGTAATCCCAAATCATCAATTCCAGCAGGCGGCTTTGTTCGGGCTCTTTGAGCTTTTTTTCAAGCTCTGAATAGGCAGGCCATTGTCCGTTGAGTTTTTTGAAAAGTCGAAACAGAGACAGGTCAAAACCATGCTCCTCTTTGAGCTGCTGTATTGCTTTTCGGCTGTTCGGATTTTCGCTGTGGGCCTTTTCCCAAATCTCAAAAAACCACTGGCTCATACTGGGAAAATGGTTCGCCAAAAAACCTTGCAGATCGTTGTCTGGATTGCGAAAAAAACACACGCGGGTTCCCATCTGTTTCTCCTATGTGGTCAAGGTAATTAAGCCATGGCCTGGCTCAAGCTCTAAACATGCTTGTAAAACAATATACAGCGCGTCTTCACACAAATTGCTCAGCGCTGAAAATTGGGCTTTGTAAGTCGCTATCCGTGGCTTCCAGAGAGGGGTAATTTCTCCATTGTCATCAAAAATGGGTTTTAAGGCCTGAATTAAAACACGGACTTCTGAGGGTGTGAGATAACCCAAACTTAAAAAATAGACAGACCAGAATTTGGGCTGTTCGGCTATTTCAGGCTTCACAAGAGAGCGATTTTGCATCCATTGCCAAATTTGGACTATCTCTGGTGAACACCATGTTTCAATCAGCTTTTGGGTGTATTGGTAATGTGCGCTGTAAATGCTGGCATCATAGCTTTCGGGCAAGATTGTTTTATCTTGATACTTCATGACCAAATCCTTGTAATCAAAGACCATGATTTCGAGAAAGCGCATTAAGATGGGCTCGGGCAATTGTTTTTGCCAGAATTGACGTTCGGGAATTTGCCCTTTGAGTTTTTGGCAAAACTGGTAGAGCAAAAACTCAATTTCCCAATTTTCCAGCATCCAGATTTGGGCTTTGACAAAGCGGCCCTGGGTTTTGAGGGCTTGCTCCCATTCATGCATCAACCAATTGGAAAAATCTGCAAAATGGTGGCGCAGCCAGCGTTCCAGATCTTGATGCGGGTTTTGGTAAAAATCCAGTCGGATCCCCATTAAAAAAAATTGTCCATTTCTATTCCTGAACTCAAATCTATCACACCCCCCTGACCAGAGTTGTCAGGGGATCCTGGAATAATCGATATACTTCTCTCTGCGAAAGGATACCGCTATGTCTAAAACAGACACGTATTTTTTGAGCGAACATGCCAGAGAACGCCTGCGCCAGCGACAGATTGAGGCAGATTGGGTTGACTTGGTGCTAAAGCTCGGATACAGCTGGAGAGCAAAAGGGGCGCGTTTTTATCGGCTGAAACCCGAAATCGCCGCAGGTTATCAGATTCCACTTTTGCAGCGTCTAACCGTCGTGGTACAAAGTCAAACAGTGATCACCGCTTATTTTGATGGTATATTAAGCGCCGAGCGCTACCGTAAATTGCTGCTCAAAGGGCGACGCAAAGCCTGGCAAAAAGCAAATTCAGAAAGATAAAACAGGAGAAGATTTCAATGAAATTGGAGCCGTTTCAACCTCCTGCTTATACCCAACAGTGATTAAACACGCCAAAAGCCTGTGTTATTCTGAATTCTGACAATACCCCCCAAGGAGCTGCCCATGCCTGCCACACTGACCGCTGCGATTCCCCAAAAAGGCCAAATGGTTCAGGTGCGGGGAGGGATTTATCTGGTGACTGAGGTGCATGCCCAGACCCGGCTTTTGGAAACCAGTGGCAGAATTGTGCCCTGCAGCCATTTGGTGCATCTCAGCTCGCTGATGAATGATGCTTTGGGCGAAAGTTTGAGTGTGCTCTGGGAGCACGAACCCGGCGCACGTGTCTTTGAAAGCCTGGCCCTGCCCGAAGGCAAAGGCTTTGACCCACCTGAGCAAATGGCCGCTTTTCTCAATGCGGTGCGCTGGGGAGCGGCCTCCAATGCCGAAGTGGCATATATCCAGGCCCCCTTTCGCTGTGGTGTGGCCCGTGAAGAATACCAGCTCGACCCTCTGGTGCGGGCCGTGGAAATGCCCCGTGCCAATCTCTTGATTGCCGACGACGTAGGCCTGGGCAAAACGATTGAAGCGGGCTTGGTGATGCAGGAGCTGATCTTTCGCCACCGTGTTCACACCATTTTGATTGTCTGCCCGGCGGCTTTGCAGATTCAGTGGCGCGAACAAATGCGCGACAAATTTGGCCTGGAGTTTATGATTATCGACAGCGAGCGGGTGCGCACATTGCGCCGGGAACGCGGCGTGCGCAGCAATCCCTGGACACATTTCCCCAGACTTATCACCTCGATCGACTATCTCAAACGCGAAAAATCCCTGCGGGCCCTGCGCGATCTTTTGCCCAGCGGCGACGATGCTGCCTGGCCGAGGAATATCGACATGTTGGTGGTGGATGAAGCACATATTGTGGCCCCGTCGGGCTCGGGCAAATATGCCGTGGACTCCATGCGCACCCAAGCCATTCGCCTGATTGCCCCCCATGCCGAACACAAACTGTTTTTGACCGCCACGCCCCACAATGGCTATCCCGAAAGTTTTACTGCCCTGCTCGAATTGCTCGACAACCAGCGCTTTACCCGTGGCCTCAAGCCCCGGCCCGAACAATTGGATGCAATCATGGTCCGGCGGCTCAAATCCGAAATGACAGGCTGGGACGGCAAACCGCTGTTTCCGGTGCGCCGCTTAAAAGAGATTCCAGTGTCTTTCACAGCCGAAGAAAAAGCCATCCACCAGGCCCTGCGCAAATACGGTGAATTGCGCAAGCAGCGCAATGGCCAACCGGGCAACTACCTCGTGGACTTTGTGCTCAAACTGCTAAAAAAACGGCTGTTTTCCTCGCCTTTGGCCTTTCTCAAAACCTTAGAGACACATATTGCCACCCTGCAGCGACAGACAATCAAATCTGAAAAGCGGGCCAGCGAAGTAACCCTGCGCCTGAATTTTGAAAGCCTCGAAGAAAACGACTTTGCCGACGAAGCTGAATACGAAAGCCAATTGGTTGAGAGCCTGGAATTGGCCGCCACCCGTTTTGAGGCCCTCAGCCCCGAAGAACAGGCCCTGCTGGAGCAGATGCGGGAATGGGCCGAAACCGCCGCGAGCAAAGGCGATAGCAAATTACACGAGTTGATCAACTGGCTCAAAAGCGAAATTGCCCCCGAAGGCCGCTGGAGCGATCAGCGTGTGATTCTCTTTACCGAATACCGCGACAGCCTCTATTGGCTGATGGACATGCTCAAACAGCACAAACTCTTGAGCAAAGATCGGGTGTTGGTGCTCGAAGGTGGCATGGACCCCGCCGCCCGCGAGGCGATCAAAGCGGCCTTTCAGGCCAGCCCCGCCGATTCTGCTGTGCGCATTTTGCTCGCCACCGATGCCGCCAGTGAAGGCATCGACTTGCAAAACCACTGCCACCGCCTGATTCACTACGAAATTCCCTGGAACCCCAATCGCCTGGAACAGCGCAATGGCCGTATTGATCGCCACGGCCAGCGCTTTGACCCCCAGATTTGGCATTTTGTGAGTGCCGAATACCTGAATCAACCCTACGACGGTGCTCCCGGCACCTTGGATGGCGATTTGGAATTTTTGCTGCGCGCCGCGCGCAAAGTGGATCAGATTCGCGTCGATCTGGGCAAAGTCGGCCCGGTGATTGCCGCCCAGGTTGAACAGGCCATGCTGGGCAAACGCAGTGGCAGCCTGAATACCACTTCAGCAGAGCAAAGTGCCTCTCGGGCCCGCAACAGCCTCAGGTTTGAACGCGACCTGCGCAAAAAATTACATATGCTCAGCGAAAAACTGCAAAGCTCGGCCCGCAGCCTGCAAATTGGGGCCAAATATATTCAAGAAGTGGTGGAATGTGGCTTGGCATTGGCAGGCCAGCCGCCGCTTCGCCCTGCAGAACTGGCAGGCATTTGGCCCCATCAGCCGGGGAGTTCTAAACCATGCCCAATCTTTCACATGCCCGCATTGAGCCACCAATGGGCCGCTTGCAGCGAGGGTCTGCGCCACCCCCACACAGGCCATCAGCGCCCGATCACCTTTGATGCCGATCTGGTGCGGGGCCGCGACGATTTGGTCTTGATTCACCTCAACCACAAACTCGTGCAAATGTGCCTGCGCCTGCTGCGGGCCGAGGTCTGGTCGCAAGACCCCAAATTGCACCGCATGGCAGTGATGCAGGTGCCGGATAATGTCTCCAAATCGCCAGCGCTGCTGGCCTTTGCTCGGCTGGTGGTGGTGGGCGGCCACAAAGAACTCTTACACGAAGAGCTGATCATGGCTGGGGGCACGCTCTGGGAAGGCAGCTTCAGCCGCTTTAAAACAGAAGGCGAAAAACACCCACTGCTCAATATGGCCTGGGGCGAGCCCATCGCTCCTGCCATGGCCGAGCGTTTGCTGGCCGCTTGGCCCGACTGCCAAGCCGAGCTGTTGCGCGCCCTGAATACGCGCTTAAACGAGCGCAGCAAAACGATCTTAAACCAATTAAATGGGCGCTGCGAAAAAGAGGTCAAAAATTTGGAGCAGATCATGGATGAGCTGGCCGCGCAGATAGAAGCCCAATTAAACCGCGGCGAAAGCGACGAGATCGAGGTGGGCAGCGGGGAGACCCTGCCCATGCTGGAGTTATTAAAAGAACTCAATGACGACGAGCTGCGCCAATTTAAACGCGACCAAGACAATCTCAGCCATCGCCTGCAACGCATTCCCAGCGAAAAAGCCCGCGAAAGTGAGGCCATTCGCCAACGTTATGCAGAGCCCCAGGCCCGGCTCTTTCCCGTGGGTGTGATCTGGTATGTGCCCGCGACGTTGGCAGGGAGGGCTTAAACCATGGCCAAGGTTTCTCTGCACCAAGAATGGATTTCTCTGCTCGAAATTTCGGGGCCGTTTTTGAGCCAAAAGATGTTGCGCGAGGCCTTTCCCCAGGGCCTGCACGGGCTCGACAACAGCTCCCAACGCGCCTGCCTGCGCGAGCAATATGCCCAGTTTTGCCAAGCCGAAACATCGCAAACCGACTGGATCAGCTTTGTGCTGAACGAAGTGCTGAACAGCCCAGATTATTCCGGCTTGTTGCGCAAAGGTGAAGAGATCCCCGAGCGACTGCGCAAGCTTCCTGCGGGCCAAAGCGAATGGCAGGCCCCCGACTTTGTCTTTTGCAATCCGGCCGACTTTCCTGCTGAGCAGGCAGAACTGCCGCGCCTGTTGGTGCAGGTCTATCCGCTTGATCAGGCCTTACACAAGCCCCTGGCTGAGAGCCTGAGTGGCCAAAGCCCGATCGATCGCATGACCGATCTCTGCCGCCTGACGGGCGTGCCCCTGGGTCTGGTCTGCAATGGCGAAGATTGGATCGCGATTCATGCGCCCCTGGGCGAGACCAGCACCACAATCCAGTGGCAGGCCGCACTTTGGGTCGATGAAATGATCACCTGGCGGGCATTTTTGAATCTGCTCGGGGTTGATCGCCACCTGGGGGCCGAAGATTTAACCCTGGAGGCCCTGTTTAAACGCAGCCAAGACGACGCCTTTGAGCTGACCGACCAATTGGGTGTGCAGGTGCGCGAAGCGGTCGAAATTCTTGTGCACACCCTCGACCGCCTGGACAGCAACCAGGGCATGCACCTGCTGCGGGATTTGCCAGAAACGGAGATCTACGAAGCGGCCCTGACGGTGATGATGCGGCTGGTGCTGCTTTTCTGCGCCGAGGAGCGCGGCCTGCTGCCGATGTTAAACCCGCTCTACCGCGAGAATTACGCCCTCTCGACCCTGGGGGCAGAATTGCGGGAGGCGGCAGACCAAAAGAGCGAAGATGTGCTGCAATACCTGACCGACGCCTGGGGCCGTCTGCTGGCGACCTTTCGCCTGGTCTACGCCGGGGCCGACCATGACCTGTTGCAGGTGCCCGCGTATGGCGGCTCGCTCTTTGACCCCGACCGCTTTGCCTTTCTCGAAGGCCGCCGCCCCGGCAGCGATTGGCGGAAGACCCCCGCTGAGCCTTTGGCCGTGGACAACCGCACCGTCTTGCACCTGCTGGAATCGCTGCAAATTGTGGATTTTAAAGCCGAAGGTGAAAAGCGCCGGGTGAGCTTTCGGGCCCTCGACCCCGAACAAATTGGGTATATTTACGAAGGTCTGCTCGATCATACCGCTGTGCGCGCAGTGGAACCCCTGCTGGGCCTGAAAGGCAGCAAAGGCAAGAAACAAGACCACGAGCCCGAATTGCCGCTCTCGCAACTCGAAGCCGCCCTGGCCGAGGGCGAAGAGCGCCTGATCGCCCTGCTGCAAGGTGAGAGCAAACGCAGCGCCAGCGCCCTGGCCAAAGATCTGCATTGGCAGCCAGAAGACAGCCAAAAGCTCAAAATCGCCTGTTATAACGACGAGGCGCTCTTGGCACGGGTCTTGCCTTTTGCGGGCCTGCTGCGCGAAGACGCCTTTGGCCTGCCCTTTGTGGTCAATACCGGCGGGGTGGTCGTCACCCAGGGGGTGGCCCGAGCATCGAGTGGCACCCATTATACGCCGCGCTTTTTGTGTGAAGAGGTGGTACAACACACCTTGGAGCCCTTGGTTTATACTGGCCCGGCTGAGGGTCTGCCGCCCGAGCAATGGCAGCTCAAACCGCCCGAAACCCTGCTGGCCCTGCGCATTTGCGATTTGGCGATGGGCTCGGGGGCCTTTTTGGTGCAAAGCTGCCGCTATTTGGCCGACAAGCTGATGCAAGCCTGGAACCAACGCGCCCGCGATTGGCTCAAAGCCGAGATGGAACAGCTCTGGCAAGCCCAGCAAATGGCCCTGGAACGGGGCGAATTGGCGGTCTTTGCTCCAACGCTCACCCCACCGCCGCAAACCCTGCCTTATGGCACCCCCTCTCAAGGCGACCCGCGCGAAAGCCTCTTGCCCAGCGACCCTCAGTGGCGGCTGAACCACGCCCGCCGCTTGGTGGCCCTGCACTGCCTCTATGGCGTGGACAAAAACCCGATGGCGGTCGAAATGGCCAAGCTCTCGCTCTGGCTGATCACCCTGGCCCAAGACATGCCCTTTAGCTTTCTCGATCACCATTTGCGCAGTGGCGACTCGCTGCTGGGC
>JBIKWL010000174.1:0-10033 GCA_044356335.1 Candidatus Sericytochromatia bacterium | reverse complement strand
ATCGCTGGAGTGCATTCTTCCACTCCTAAAAAATAAGTAAGGTGTTAAGCAGGAGCTAACCATGTCCATCGGTTCATTAGGTTCATCAGGCGAACAGTTTAGAGACTTCCTTGGAGGAAGTCAGCGGGATATCGGTAGGGGATTACAAGATGTACTCTCCACCTATAGCAATCCCGCCGGTAATTTTAACCGCTTGGATGACCGTTCCCGTGGTCTGTTTCAGCTCAATAACTCTGAGTACCAAAACGTCTATAATAACGATGCCCAGAACACCTACGCTGAATCCTGGTATCAGGAATACCGGGCTGTTCTGAATTTGCGCGCAGAAGCCCTGAAGAAAAAGCTCAATCGCTCTTATACCAAAGTGCTGGAGCGCAGTATGTATGCGCCTCTGCGCCCCAGCGATAAGTGGACGCCACAGGGCAATCGTGACGTGAACGATATCAGCGCCTCTGATCCCTTACAATTGCCCGGCACGGTTGTGGGTGATCCTGTCATTCCTCCCAATATCCTGATTGATGACACCCTCTATGCTCACACTGACTGGTTTGGTCCGACTGCAACAAAAGGGAGTACCAGCGATCCCTATGACGATATTCGCCGCTACCTCAATGATAAATACCCCATTTCAGACACAGATGGGGATGGAGAAGGTTGGACCTGGGACGATGCTGGTCGCGATTATGAGTCAACCGACAACAGTGGTCCTGCTCAGTATTATGACCTTTGGGCCGCCAATGCGGGGGGGTTTGGCTCTCCGATACCCTTGGGCAGTTATGATATCACCAGCGGAGGCTATTTAGGCACCAATTGGTGGAAGGCCGGTGTAGCGACAGAAATGAACGTGCCGCCCTCCACTTCGACCAATAACTTTACCTTAAATACGCCCGGCGGTTATTATGCCGAAATCCCATCAGGCATGGAGGCCGATGATCTTTTGGGTCTGTTGCCAGCCAGTCTGATCGGCGCAGCGGGAGATGGTTATGCGATTCCATCATCCTCCATTCCCGGCGGCACACAAATCAATACCCGCACCTATGGCTGGAAAAACACCTCGTCGGGGATCATGGATACAGGCAACGTGACCTTGATTCAACCGGGTGGAGCAGGCCCCTGGGTCAGATATGTCATGATTACATCAGGTACCCGCGTCTACGATCCCAATGGTGCGGTCAGCCAAAACCTCTTCACTGGCGGCCCGCCTCATGCGGGCCCCTCTGGCGGTATTAATACGGGCATCACTATCAACCCTGATTTGGCAGCCCCACCGCCACCGGCAGCCTTAACCGCAGCGCCAAACCATGCCGGCGAATCGGATTTGGTCGACCAAGCCGCCATACCGCCGTACCAGCGTGATTTTGTTGACAGCTGGTTGGAAGCCCGTGCAGTGCAAAAGCGCGAAGCTCAGGTAGAAGCCGGTGTCTCAGCTTATATTGATGGCAGTACCGCACTTGCGGCCAGCGGCAATCCCCAGGCCAACAGCATGCAATACGCTGAGATTATGGACAATGTATTCAGTGCCTTGGATACCTTGGGGGGAGCCACATCCGGTATCAGTGGTGGGGGAACATCCCCCGTCGGCCCTCCCGGTAGCGGTGGTTCCGTCACATTCCCCCCGAATGTTCCCAGTGGGGGAGGCAGTTTAGACCTTTCCAGCACCATGCCTTATGGCCACCATATTATTCCCACACCTGTCGGTTTTACGATTTCGGGTGCAACCAATAATATTTATAACCATGGTCGTGAGTACACAGGGGTGAATACGGGCGACAGCGGCTCAATTTATGGGATTATCTATCAACGTTTGGCTTTTGCTGCCACAGATCCCTTCAGTGGGCCGACGGCCAATTCAGGTAGCGCAGGTTTGTCAGGAGCAACAACCACTGTCTACCCACCATCCCCACCTGCCGGTGGGGTGGGCCAACATGGCTCCACAGGTGGCACAAATCAACTCTATACCCCGATCCCCGTCGGAGCGGCAGAAAATGCCAATGATGCCCAGCCCAATATCAACAATGCTGGGGGTGTCGGCAACCTGAACGACACCATGTTTGAAATTCCCTCCCAGGCGACGACGATCGACAACATCAGCAAACTCTTTGTGGGCCGTCAGTGGGACTATGTCCCCGGCGTAGATGGCGTAGGTGCAGGTGCCGTAAAATACGAAGCGGATACTATCTCTGCCCATATGATGACCCTGCCTGGGTGGTATGGGGGCATTTCAGACAATACCCCCGGTCCCAGCGGCCCCCTCCTCACCATGTCCCCGCCCATTGAGGGTTATGCTCTTCAGACAGCAGCCTCTACAGCCAACTGGGGCAAAGTCGATGATGCGATCAACTTTGTCTTGGGCGGCTCGTTCTTGAGAGTTGGTGGCGGTTCCGATTCTTCCGGCTTCCCTGATATTGACGGAAATACGACTAAATACAATGTGGCTGTAGGGTTTGGTATGGGTACTTTGGGTCTGTTCTGGGGCCATACCTCTGCCATTGGCCGTGTCGACGATATCGAATATTTGATGACCAATCCAGGTCCACTGTTTAACATCGTCAAAGCCACATTGGGTGTTTTGTCTACTGTTGGTGGCGCTGACGTAGGAGATATCAGTGTTTTCCCGAATGTCGGGTTATTTGGCACCAACATGGACTTCAATATTCCGATTCCGATTCCGATTCCTTTTGTGGGTCTCTTCTGGCTGAATATTCCCATGACGATCTATGGTGGTATGTCATGGGACGTTATGACCGATTATATGCAGCAGTTTTTAGACTCCCTCAAACACGAAATTTTGGACAGCGTTTCGGTCTATTCTTATGCCAGCAGTGGAGGTACCGCCATGGACTCTTACGGCATGCGCGGAGAATACCATTTCACTGAAAAGGGCGCATTTGATACGCTTGAAAACATGCCCAGTATTGGTCCGATTGATTTTGGTTCTGCGGCCCAAAGTGTGGTCTCAAGTATTTTGGGGGTGCAGGGCAGTATAAATAATGCGGATATGGAAGAACGTCTGCTGAAAAAACGCCACAGTTATCAAGCAGGTGAAGCACGAGAATTGGAAACCGGTGGTTTCTTTACCACGGCCGCCTTTCTTTCTCAGTTCAATCTCAATGAGATGGATTATTCCTATTGGACTGCCACCCATCAGAATGAAGAAATGGCCAATATGGATACAATGCGTATGCTTTTGGTCTCAGGCAAAGAGATTATGTCTTTCCTGAATCAAGCGGTCTTTGCCGCAGCGGGAAAACTCAACCCAGCAGATCTCCTTTCAACAGTCACCGTCACGATTATGAATATGCTTTTGCAGAATTTACAGCAGAGTGTCAACGAAGCTTTGATGTGGGATATTCTTTTACATGACCAAAACCAAAGCGGTTTTGTCACCTCATCAAAGATCATGAGCAGTCACCTGCAGTCTGAGGGTTATGACTTTATTGAAGATGAGCGTAAAATCTTCCAAAATGACTACCAAGTCACCGCTTCCAAAGGGGTGATCGGCAGCGTGATCGACAATCTCGTGGGCTCGTTTGAAGTCCCCAATACAGTTCTGGAAGGGACAGCCAATACCCGTCGCTACAAACCCTATTTGACTGGGGTTGACGTCCGAGCGGGTCGTCAAGGTTGGGCTGGCGCTCGGGCTGGCGATTTTGACTCCAATGGAGATGGAACTCCTGATGCCACAACGGCCAACGCAAAAGTCAATCCGCTTTTGCGCGATCCCAGCCAGCATGACGAAAACTGGAATATCCACGACGGCTTCTGGCAAGATACTGGCTTGGGAGATATCAACGAGGTCTATGTGCGCAAAAACACCGTCAGCTGGGGCGTCGATGGCAATGGCGAAATAGCCGGTGGTCTGGGCAATGCTACAGCAAATGCGGTCACAGTAGACACCCAAGTTGATCGCTATGTGGGCTCTGGCAATCGCATTGTGGGCCGTGCCTATGACGGCGCCAAACCCCTCAACTTGCAAGAATTCCGTTACGGTTATTTTGCAGACAAATATTTTGGCTCTTATATCCGCGATACAGCGGGGGCCATGGACAATATCGAAACCCGTGAGATGTTGGGCATTGACAGTGACAGTAACGGCACTTCAACGATGTATTTACATGGTGGCAAAGGGTATTATGACCGCACCAAGGCGTATGATATGAGCTTCAAGTTTGCAGCGGGTAACTCGACAATCTCGCTCTCAGGCAAACAGGCATTGACACCCACTTTGGGCGGCAATATCAAAATGGGAACTGTGGATAAAAACGTCGATTACCAAGGTCGCATGGGTTATGACCTGACAGGCAAAGACAATCCCCTAAATGCGGTTCTGACCGAATACATGCGCGTCAATGAATCGGGCTCCAACGCCAAACTCGTTCGCGATTTTCGCGATGTGTTCAGTTTGGATCTGCTCGATGATATTTATATCACCAGTTCGGCCAATGCCCCCACGGGTGGCGGTGTCACATCGTCGATTCGCCTAAAATTCCACGGTTATGAGCCAGACTCTCTGAATCCCAGTGCTGGCGCCAACCTAGGAACCGGCATTAGCTTTGAAAATGACCGCAACAATCAGATTGGCGGCACGGGCAGTTTGGTTGTAGATCCCAGTTATTTGGGGCGCAAGACCTATTTTAAAAACTCCAGCCGGGGCAAAATGGATATTTTCCTGAACAGTTTCTTCGCCTTTAAACGTCCACCTAAGACCAAATAGGCCCGCCTAAAAACAGACTCAGCCCTTGGATAAACTTTCCAAGGGCTGAATTTTTTCTGAATTCTGACAAGGCCATCGAAGTATATTAAAGACATATTTGAAAACCATTAAATATTCTTTGCTTCACGCCAGCAGCCAGGCAAGGACATCTATAAGGAACGAGTGAAAATCTATCCCAACAGTATTTTAGGCATCAAGGAGATCGTAAAATGAGCTTTTCAGCTTTTAATGTCGGCAGCCAAATGGTCACTCTGACCGGGAATAAATTGCCGCAATTGCGTTTGGCCACCAAACCGGTCGCGGGCGGCAGTTTTACGCCCAGCGCGCTGGAAGCTGCTTTTATCATGCGTTCTTCTCTTGATTATCAATTCGAAAATGCCTTTTTAACCAAATACAAAGCCCTGATGCAAAACCGCCTGAACTTCCTTCAGGAAAAGATGAAAGATGCCTATACCAACGTTTTAAATACCTCCATGGCGCAGCAGATAGGCCAAAATGCAGCAATAGAAACCCGTTCTGACGTGCGTCTGGATGGGTTTGACTCAACCGAGGCAGCAAAGCTGATCAAAGGTGTCTTGGGTGCCAACGGCTTTGAAGATATTGGTATAGTTCCCAATGGTGGTGTAGGTCCCAACCCTGAATTGCGCCTTGAAGATGCTGCAGCCAATGCCGCCGCAATTGCACAGGGTCTGGTATCCATCTGGCGCACCCCCGGCGCACTCCTCGACGGCATGACCATCGGTGGAGCCTTGCCCGAAGATGCCATTGCAGGTTGGGCCAGAAGTCTGGGTGGCGCCCTCACACCAGTTCAGTTCCGTTCACTGCTCGAATATAGCACCGGTGCAGGCAATGTCCAAGGTGATATCCAAATCACCATGCGTGCCGAAGATGATCCCCCGGTTCCTGAGCCTGTAAACATCATAATGAGTATTTTGGCAACCATCACCACGGCCGTTACGGGTCCGCCTCCAGCTCCCACCTATTTCAACCAAAAAGTAGAAGAGCACGAAACCCAGTACAAGACAGGTGGATTTTGGTCTGCCATTAATTACCTCTATAATTTTGCACCACGTGAAATCAAATACTCTTATGCCGTGGGCTATACAGTCAACAGTGATGAAGCGGGCAATGATGCCTATTTGTCCAGTGGCTTACTCGTCGACGCCCGCGAAAACGTTGTGGGGCCCTCAGATGCCTTTTTGCAAACAGATCAACGTGTCAAATGGGCCAGTTTTGAACCCACCGAAGGGTATCAACACGAAATTTCTGGTACCAGTTCGCGTTTCCCCAATGTGGTCAACCGGGCCAATGCCTGGCTTTCAGGCAATAGCCAAGGGGGCGGAGCCAATCAATACGGCGCAGATGTCTGGTATGACGAAGGCTCTTTTAGCACAGCCAATGCTGGGGCACTGACCCAAGTTGTCGATGGTGTGCTGTTCCAGAGTGGTACCTATAAATACACCAATGGTGTGATGGTCAATAGCAACGTCACAGGACCAAATCAGGCACCCGGAGCCGTGGTTTCTGGTGGTAAGTTGATTGAAGACCGAGGTTTAAATAATGTTTTATACGCGAATTCGAATATCCAGGACGGCTCTATTTTTAAAAACACAGTGGACTGGAATGGTCTACGGAACGACGTTCTGAATACAGACGATGAGCCCACCAGCCGGGGACGCATCAATAGTTCACTCTTCTTCAATCACTATGAAGTCGAAACCCGCACTGTGGATTTCAACAATTCTACGCGGGCGGACTCCACAAGCTTGCCTGGCGCTCCCGACAATACCGGTCAGTTACTGGTTGTGGGAGGGCTCGAGCGCTCAAACAGCGTCGACGCCAGCAAAGACTATCAACGCCTCAAGGATACAGGGGAAATCAGCCGAGGAGCAGGCAACGTGTCTCGCACCTTCAATGGAGAGTTTGTTCAAGGCCTGCACAAAATCGAAAGTGTCAATGGACAGGATCTTGCTGGCAACGAACAGAAACAAGCGTCTCCCATTCTCGGCAATTTCGAAATTGGCAAATACGAAGGGATTCTGCGCTCGTATCACATGTCCCGCAATATTGTCGATTACACCCCCCCCACAAAGATGGAAATCAATGCAGCGGATACGGTGCCCACGGATTGGTATCAGGGTGAAATGCTCGTCTCAGCCGCCACCGCCAATCTGGCGGCAGACTTGGCTCAAGGCAAAATGTGGTTCCCTTGGTTGGCAGATACGATCTACAGTGGCTCCGCAGGTGGCTATGGAAAACTCGGTTCTGTTGACCAAGTCGTCCAAGCCCGCAATACCTTTGAGCTTAAAAAGCAAGACTTTCTCCTGCCTTCGGGATTCACTCAAGATGTCACGGGTTATTATCAACCCACTTATACCAAACAGGACTATTTCATCAACGTGAATCTGACAGGGGTGCATCACGACTCTTTGACAGCGACAAACTATTTTGATTCTACTGACGACACCACTCAGGTGCCTACACGCAGAGACTTTGGAATCAATTTGGAAGATGCCAAAATTTTTGTCAACGGAGAATTGCTTAAACCCCCATCAGAACAGCCTGTTGGAACCCCCATTCCCGGCCAGCCGAATCCGCAAATGACGGTCACAGCTTTAACTGAAAATGGTGCCGGCTCACGCAATTATAATGTCGGCTTGCGCATGAACATCAAAGATTATTTGCGCGAAGGCATGAATACAATTGTGGTACAAACCCGCGATGCCACGTTTAACCTTTCTGTGGGTGACAATGGGAATGAAAGCATTGCGGTCACAGGTGATGCCGCCAATACCGCAGCAGTAAATACTGTCATCAACAATAAAATCATCACAGGGTATAACACCGTGGGTGAAGCAGTTTATAATCCTGAGTTTGATCGCCAAAACTTGCTCAAAGTACAGAGCCGTTGGCAAGCAAGAGCCGTGCCCCACACCCTTAACCCCAATCTCACCATCGATCCGATCAGTGATTTTGTAGGTGTGGGTGGTGTTGTAATTGGTGACACCCGCCCTGCTATGATTACAAAAATCAATGCATTGGCGGTAACAGACACAAATTACGAGCTCTATTCTCGGATGGCAAGCCATGCCAGCTCCCCAGAAAAAACGGGTTCTGCTTACAAAGTGACCAATTCGTTCGTAGATCAAATCCTGCAGTTTATTAACCAGCAGAAATACCGAGACATCTTCCGGATGGGCATGTTGAGCAATCTCAATAAAATGGCCATTCAAGGTTCGGCAAACTTGCCTTCGGGCTCAAGTTTGCAAGGCAATATTTCCCTTTACTATGATCAACAAAAGCAGATGATCGTTGTCAATCAAGATAAATTAGTCGGAAAATCATAAGGAGGCTATTTATGATCGATTTAAGCAAGGTAAACGTTTTACTCAGTGCGGCTCTTGAGGTTGCGCAACTTCAACAGCAGGCCAATGCATCTCAGCAGACTGGGGCCCCCGCTCAGGCTGCTCAACCGGGTCTGGATCCGGCCACCAATAAGCTTTTCAACCAATTGAGTGCCCTACTGACCAATGCCAATACCCAGAGTCCTGCGACCCAGGACCCCACTCGCACAGCCCTTTTACAAAAGGCTGCTGAGTTATCAGCAAAAACAAAGGCCTTGATGGCCAAAGCCGATCTGCTTGAAAGCACCCTCAATATGGCTCCAACCCCCGAAGCCAGAGGTATTGATGAGCTTTTCGCGGAATTTACGGCCATCATGGAACAACTGCAAAAAGACATGAGTGCCCTGCAAAAACAGGCCCAAGAGCGCGAAGACGCGAACAAAATGACCTGCGAACAAAAACCAACAGCTCTCAAGCCAGGTGAAAATTCTGCAGACATGTCTTTTAATACCACTTTCTCGATGCAGTAAAGACAGACAGGGATTTTCTATGTCAGACGAAATTGATTCCACGCTCCAAGAGGGCATTGCTGCCCTGCGCGAAAACCGCTTGGACGAGGCTGAAGAAAAATTTCTTCAACTCTTGGAGCTGGATCCCAATTCTGCAGCCGCAACGTGCAATTTAGGTATGCTTGAACTCTTGCGTCAAAGCCCCCAAAAGGCAATTCCCTATTTGGTCAGAGCCATTAAAAGTGATGATCGGCTTTTTCACGGTTATCTCAATCTTGGCAGCGCCCACTTTTTATTGGGAGAACTGGCCCAAGCAGAGCAAAACTACACCAAAGCGGTTCAGTTGGAGCCCCGCAATATCGACGCCCATTTAAATTTGGGTGTGCTTTATGGGCAAGCCAACCAATTGGAAAAGGCCCGGCAGGCATTTGAGCGTGTTCTCAAACTCAGTGGTCGTTCTTTTCAGGCTCTGTTCTTGCTGGGTTCTGTTTATCTCGAAATGCAAGATTATTATCCTGCGTTGGCCAATATTCTCTACGCATTGCGCCTAGAGCCCAATCATCTGGAATCCTGTATCATGCTGGCCGAGATCTACCGGCGCATGGGACGTTATGATGCAGCAGAGTTTGAGCTCAAAGCCCTCATCGAAAAAGCCCCCCAGTTAATTACGCCTTATGTACGTTTGGGTATTCTGTATATTGAAACAGAACGCCACGCAGAGGCCCTTCCCATGCTTGAAAAAGCACTGGAAGAAGGGGTCGACACACCTCAAGTTCTGGAATTGTGCGGGATTTTGTATGAAGAAAAAGGGGATTTGGAAAAAGCCGAAGAAACCTATCAACAAATTCTACTTTTAGATTCTGAAAATGAGAACGCATCAGAAGGTCTCAAACGAATTGAACGTTTGCCGGGCTTAGGAGCCTCGATTTTAGGGAAATAAGTTCGTTTTATTGAAGATTTAATACCCCCTCGGTCTTGACCTGTAAAATGTCAGGCACCAAGGGGGTTTCAAATTTTTCAGCAATGTTTAAGCCGCGCTTGAGTTTTTGAGCCCAAGTTTGAGGCTCAGTAAAGACGGCAAAAATAGGCGTATTTCGAAAACTGGGATTGTTGCGAACCAAACGAATAAAAGCAAGTGTCTCGTCATTTTTTTCACAAAAAACAACCAAGAGCCCTGGCTTATACATAAATACTTCTGCCAGGGCCTCAATTTTATTTTTACAGTGACGCAAATCCAAATCAGGAATACGCACCAAAACCCTTTCGATCAAACGAAAAGAGGTTTCATTGGGAGCCATGACCACCACTAATTTTTTCTGAAAGGGATCTTTCAGACCAAATACATCATCAGGCAGTGATTCAGCCACCAGGTTTAGATTCTCCTGCTCCACATAAACTAAATAACAGAGCTATTTTCAAAAAGAGAAACTAAGCCTTCAAGCGTTCCATGAGAAGCTCAACCACCT
>JBIKWL010000177.1:0-9516 GCA_044356335.1 Candidatus Sericytochromatia bacterium | reverse complement strand
GGGTGTCGAGATCGAGCGTGTCTTAGGTATCTTCGGGGGAGAAGGGTTCGGTTTTATCTACCCGAACGGGGATCACGTTGAGTACACGATCATTCTTTTCAAGTGCAACGTCATCGGCCAGGCATCTTCTGAATTGGACAAAGAAACCCTGCGTTTAGAATGGTTTAGTCGGTTCTCGCTGCCTGAGCTTTCATTGCCTTACCCGATAGAATGTCTGTTTGCAGAAAACACGACGCTTGAGCTGAGTTAGTCCAAAGCAAACAAGGTGTGAGGGATTGTGAAAAACCCACTTTTTGCGATTCAGCGCAAGCGGTCTGTCTCATTGCTTCCCACCAAACAGTCTCCATTGAGGTCTTCCAAAGCATCATTGCGAGAATCGCCATCGGAATCTCTGTCGAGGAAGTCGGGAATCCCGTCGCGGTCTGTGTCCAGAGGCAGATTTTGCTCAGTTAAAGAACGGCCCAGGGGTTGTCCAGACGCTTCGCAGCTATCGGGTACATTGTCGCCATCGGAGTCCGTATCACGAAAATTGGCTTTGCCATCGAGGTCATTATCTGTGATGCCATCTTCTAAGTCGAGGATGCCATCGTTATCACTGTCTCGGTCATACAGATCAGGAATACCGTCTCCATCAAAATCTATCAAACTTGGGCTGAATTTGCCTGTCTGATCAGCCAGTTCGATTTTGTCTTCCAGGCCCGTTTTTAAGCTGCTTTGCACGGAATCAAGATCGTTGTCTTGGTCGGTATAATCAGGGTTGTTATCCCCATCAAAGTCGTAAGGCGTTTTTCCATCACAGGCCGGTTTGAGCAGAATACTCAGGACGCGAGCGGGTGGACACATTTCGCTTTGATCAGACAAACCGTTGTTATCACTGTCAGGGTCCAAATAATCAGGCTGACCGTCGCCATCACTGTCGCGGGATTGGCTGTGATCATTTTCGTTTTTACCTTCAACGGCATCAGCCAGACCATCCCCATCACTGTCGCGGCTCTGAACAGGCGAGGGCTCAGAAGACGGGCTCGCAATAGAAGAGGAAACCGGCTGGGGGGCGGTTTGTGTGGGGGTAGGCTCAATCCCCGCAGGTGGCACCTTTAGAGAATCAAGTCCGGCGGAATTTCCCAATAGAGAACAGGCAGAAAGAGCCAGAGAAAGAGCCAGAGAAAGAGAGAAAGTAAAAGCCAAACCAACGCTGAAACGGCGGGATCTGCCTGCATTTTTGAGGTCAGTCAAGATCATGCTCCTCTGTGGGATAAATTGAAGTGTTTTGGCTATGATACTAACATTATTCAGATTTTCAAACAAGCATGGGGCCATTTTTTGCCAAACTGACCTGAGAAAAAAGAAGGTGGCCAGAAAGGATTCGGGCTGATTTCGTCCTGCACGCGTTCTTTTGATCGGCGGACGCGAGACGCAGGGCTTGAGCGCGCAGGAAGACCGCTACCCCGGACAGAATCCTCAGGCAAACCCAGGCGTTCAAGTGCTGGGAAAAAGGCGTGTATAATTGGGTTCAATCAGAATACCGATTCTTAACACCAAGGAGTCATTATGTCTCATTTGAGTTTGGCTCAAAAAAGAGTATTGATCACCCAGGCTGATACCTTTATGGGGCCTGTCCTGTGTGAGATCTTGACTGAACACGGGGCCACAGTATTGGCAAACACAGATCCCTTGCTCAGTCCAGAAGCGCCTGCCAGAATTATCGCGGAAGCTGGACAGGTAGATATTTTGATCGCCAATCTGGGGATTCCAGCCCCGGCAACAGCAGCTGTTGAGGTCTCTGAACAAGAGTGGAAACAGACGTTTGCCGCTTTGGTGGATCCTTTGCCGCGTCTGTTCCGGGCTGTATTGCCAGACATGATCCAACGCCAAACAGGTAAAATTCTGGTGATGGGCAGTGCCTCTGCCTTGCGAGGGATGAAAAACAGCTCCACATACAGTGCGGCACGGGGAGCACAACTCGCATATGTACAAGCCGTGGGCGTGGAAGTGGCCATGCATGGGGTGCAGATCAATGCCATTGCCCAAAATTTTGTTGAAAATCCCACCTATTTTCCCCCAGAAATTCAACAGAACCCCAAATTTCAAGCGCGACTCCAACGCGAAGTGCCGCTTGGACGTTTGATCACTGCCCGAGAAGATGCCGAATTTGCCGCTTATCTGTGCAGTGAACAGGCCAATTGTTTTGTCGGACAGATTTTTCCCGTCTCAGGCGGATGGGTAACCCGGTGAGCGAGAACCCGTTTCAGCTCAGCAGATTTACAAAGGAGAAGGGGGAGAGGACTGACTGCCAAAGGCTTCATGCAAAACCTTTCCCGCTTGGCGCAAGCCCAAGGCATTGGCAGCAGATGGCCACAAGGCATTTATTTTGCTGATAATCATCGTTTGAATGCCCATTATGGCCACTTGTTTTTGAGAGAGCAGAGACTTCAAAACAAAATTGGCAACTTGAGCAGGGGCCACAGGCGGGGTGCCCATGCGTTTCCAGATTTCCGCATAGGGCCTTTCTGTTTCTGTCTCTGCGGGTTCAGGACAGAGATAGGCCAAGCGAAGGTCTTGTCCTTCAAGCAAAAACTCCCGATTGAGCGACTCACAAAACGCAGCCAAAACAGCCCGAGTGGCAACATCAACGGAATAATAAGGCAAAGCCAGATGGCCGTTTCCAAATCCACCCACAAAGGCAATGATGCCCCCCGGACGCATTTGGGGGGCGAATGCCTGAACCAATCTAAATGCGCCCAAGAGATTGAGGGTGATTTGTTGGGTCATGTCTGGATCTGTTTGTGAAAGAAAGGGTTTTCGAATATCCATGCCTGCGGCGATCACCAACGCATCCAATTTCTGGATTGCCTGGGCTGCTGCGGTGATACTTTCTGGTTTTTCCAAATCCAAATCATGGATATCCAGAGGAAGATTGAATGCCGCCAAACGCTCGGAATTTCTGACAAAAGCACTGATCTCGGCCCTTTCTCTAGCCAAGGCTTCTACAATGGCCAATCCCAGGCCACCATTGGCTCCCACTACGCCTATATGTTTTCCCACAAAACTCTGGCCCGTTGTGACTTTCGGGGCTTTTAAACGGGCGGCAGCAGCGGGTCCCAATAAAAGCAATCCCACCCAAAACAGGATTTCACCCAGGAGAATCGCTCCAGCGCCAAACGATGTGCGCATGGGCAGCGAAAGAGGCAAAAAGGGCGCCAAGAAAACCAAACACCACACAGGCACTGAGATCAAGACCAACCCCCAGCCCAAGCGAGACTTCCAATCTGTTTTTGAAAAAGAGTGGTTCTGCATCTGAGACCTACAGCAAGGCCTGTAAGCGTGTTTCAAGCTGGGCCAAACATTCAGCAGAGGGCGGAGCCAAACCGATCAGGTTACAGAGCCAAATGCCATCTACGGCCAAGCGGATCAATTGGGCATCGACAGGCGGAATACCGTCATTTTCTAATTGGTTTATCCATTGGGTATAGCGCTCTTGCAAAGGGTGAAGCAAAGTGGGGTCTGTGGCCACAGCCGCGATCAGTCCAGATGAAATCTCTGCTTGCTCGGAATCTTCGCCCTGCAAAGAGGCTTGAATATATGCGCGAGTCCATCTTCCTGGCCCTTGTGGGAGTTGTTTCAGGGCCTCTTGATGGGCCGATTCAAACTGCGCGATATGCCTTTGAATCAGGGCCGAAATCAGGCTGTTTTTGTGAGGAAAATGGTAGAGAAGCCCGCCTTTGCTCACACCCGCCTCTTTGGCCACTGCTTCTAAAGTTAAAGCGCTGAACCCATCCCGAGTCAGTACACGGGCTGTGGCTTGTAAAAGTTTTTCTTTGGTTGACATCAGATTTCCTAAAATGCATCAGATACAAAAACTATACCGTCTGGACGGTATATCTGTCAATCAAGTAAGCACCCGGGATTAGCGCTCTGGGGTGTCCGTAAGCAAAGCAGAGCCTGAACCCTCTGCAATACGAGAGAACAAAGTCAGCTCCGGCTCATTTATACTGAATATGAGGCGACAAAAACCTGAACAGAGGTCAAAATGAAAAAACAAAAAAAGATGGCCGAGCTGCCTGACCTCAGGCTGCTCGACTTTGAAACGGCCAGCCGGGCTGTGCTGGACTTTTTATACAAGCGATTGGGCTTTGGCCTCTGGATGGTGACGCGGAACGTCGGCAACGAATGGATTGTGCTCCAGGCTGAAAATCACGGGTATAACATCAAGCGCGGCGACGTATTTAACTGGACGGATTCTTTGTGTTCGGTCATGGTTCGCGGCGAGGGTCCCCGGATGGCACCGGCCTCGGATCGGGTGCCGGTTTATGCTCAAGCGCCTTTGCAGGGGCAATTGCCGATCAAGTCGTATATCGGCGTCCCCTTGCTGGATAGCGAGGGCAGTGTCTTTGGCACGCTCTGCGCCCTGGATCCGGAGCCCCAATCTGAAACCATCGTGATGGAACAACCCCTGATTGAACTCCTTGCAGCCCTGCTCAGCTCGATTCTGAAGCTCGAACTGAGCGCCTTGGAGGCCCAGCGCCGCAATGAACGGCTCGAATTCGAAGCCCAGATCGATTCCCTCACCCTTTTGGCCAATCGCCGCGCCTGGGATCAGCTGCTCACCAAAGAAGAAGAGCGCAGCCTGCGTTATGGGCATTCAGCAGCCATTGTGGTCGTTGGCGTTGATGACCTCAAAGAGATCTACGACCGTGAGGGACGGGCAGCCGGAGACAAGCTGCTTCAGCGCGTGGCCGACGCCCTTCGCTCAGCCACCCGCGCCGTCGACCTGGTGGCCCGCCTCGGCAGCGACGAGTTCGGGGTCTTTGCGGTCGAATGCAACGATCTCGGCACCCATGTTCTGCTCAGGCGCGTGCGGCAAACCCTGAGCAAAGCGAAGATCAAAGCGGCGGTCGGCATCGCCGTGCGGCATGAGACAGGCGGATTGAGCACCGCCTGGAAAATGGCTGAGCGCCGCATGTATGAAGAGAGACTCACCCGCTGAATTCGTTTTTCCAAGCCTCTTTTTGCAAAAATGCCCAGCATTTTGGAAAGTGACTATTCGAAATTGTGATGAAGCCAGGACAGATACTTGAGGCCTTTTGGGTTTTGGCAGAAGGCCGTTGTGCTTTCGATTTAAAAAACAGCACACATCTGGAGGGCTATATTCTCGAAGTTGAGGATCAGCACATCGTTTTTGGCCATGGCGGGCCGCTGGGGTCTGAGCAAGAGCAACGCATCCCATCAGCGCGAAATGACGGGGCACCTCAATCACTACGATGCCGTGCAGCCCTGCCAATGAGTCGAGAACCCAAGCACTGACTCTCGGCGCACGCGCAAAGAGTCGACTGACACTGGTAAAATGAAGGGTCCACCAAACCCGTGAATATTGGAGACGCAAATGAAACAAGCAGACAGCAAATCTGAATTTCAGGCCCGCCTACTTCACCCAGCAGCGTTTGAAAATGGCCCGTTATGGGCCTTTGTGATTCTGCCCCAAGCTGCCAGCGCCAAGCTGCCGAGGCGGGGTCGCATTACGGTCGAGGGCAGCATCAACGGGCACAGATTCACGGCATTGCTCGAACCCGATGGTCAGAAAAGCCACTGGCTGACCATCGATGAAACCCTGCTCAAAGCGGCAGGAACCGGTTTTGGTGAGCTGGCTCAATTTGAGATCATGGCTGCCGAGCCGGAGCCCGAACCGACGGTCCCCGCTGACCTGGCCCAGGCCTTGGCGGCTTCGCCTGAGGCCTTCGCCACTTGGGAGGCCACAACCACAATTGCCCGCCTCGACTGGATTCACTGGATCACCACTGCCAAACAGGCCAAGACACGCACAAAACGGATTGACGATGCCTGTGACATGCTGGCATCTGGAAAAAAGCGGGTCTGTTGTTTTGACCCATCGGGCTATTTCAGCAAGGCCTTTTGCGCACCCAAGGCGCTCGATTAATTTAAGATCGCGTTTTAATGATATCTTTATCCCTGAGGGGCACATTTTTTGAGTTCGACCAGGTAGTCCTTCAGCATGGAGACCAGCGAGGGCCGATCAGTGAAGCGAATATCTGTGATCCGCCACCGACCTGAAAATTGAGCAAGGGTGAGTCGATCGCGCCAGCGAACCGCATGGTGGCGATGGCCAGGTGGAAAACGCCGATCGACATAGGCCAACTCCGCTTCAAGTTCGATTTCGCTGGATTGTTTCATCACCTTCAGTCTGTTGAGGACCGTTGCACCTTCGTAATTATTGACGAAGAAATCCCCTTCTGCCACAGGGGGCTTAATATCCGGTGGTGTGGCTTTGTCGCAGCGCACTTCCGCACTCAAGGCCTGCTTGAGCAATGTGTTGACTTCCGGGGCCAGGAAGGGGGTGAGTTGAGCCAATCCTGCTTCAGAAGGCAAACCCCTGCCAGGGTGCCGCAGGGTCCAAAGATAAAACTGACGACCGGTTTCCCAGGCTGACAGGGGTTTGGGTTGGGCCATGACCGTGGGGGGAGCCGTTGCCATCAAGAGGCCAGTACAGAGTACGACTTGAACTAAATGGCGGTGGCGTAGCAGTTTCAACATAGTCGTAGAAATCACTCCTTCAGGGATGAATTGGGTGCGGGCGGAGGCCCGCCATTGTCCGCGTCTTTCCAACGTTTGGGAATGGGCTCGCGGCTGATATTGATCTGATCTTTGCCTTGGGCTTTCATCTGCAATTGCGGGCATTGAATCTTCCAGTCGAATTCCCACTGGGTATGGTCATCTAAGATGCGGTGGACCTGTTCACCTTTGTGCTGGACCACTTTGAATTCAAATTCAGCCGCAGGTTCGGTGTAAAAGGTCGAATCGTTTCCGTTCTCTTTGCGAAAGCGGGAGCAGGTGGCGCGGACCTGCGATTTGTTAAGACTTTGACCCGCTTTGAGATAATCCGAGTGAAAGACAACCGTAAACAGGGGGATGTACAAGGTGGTGTTTTCGCCTTCACTGGGGTCGAGAATCAGCTTAACCACTTTGTCTTGCTCGTAGAGAAAGCCAAAGCTGTCTTTGTCTCCGCCACAGAGTTCCCGGCTCTTGAAGGTGTAAAATTCGTATTCGCCACAGCTGAGGTCAAACAAGACTGTCTGAAAATTGGGCAAATCCAGCAAGGCGATATCTTCTTGGAATGCCTGACAGGCACTCACACACAGCCCTGCAACCAGCATCCAGAGAGCCTGTCGCCAATCATGCTTCACAGTTTCCCCCTATTTGCCTGGCAAAGCGGTATCAAGCGAGGGCTCTAAAAGTGCTTGGCAGCGTTCGAAAAGATCGGGAGAGGTATAAAAAGAAAAACGCTCAAAAGCCTGATCCACTGCCTGAATTTTTAAGGCCTCTCTGGCGTGAAAGACTTTTCTGGCATGGTCTTGCCGGTCTCGGTGCAGCTCTGCGAGCAGCAGATAGCCCTCAGCGAGATAGGCGTCTTTGGACAGGGCTTTTTCCAGGGAGAGTAAGGCCTTTTGCGGGCGTGAATGGGCCAAATGCCAAAGTCCTTCCACCAAATAGGTTTCGGCCAGATTGCTGCCGTATTTTTGCGCTTCTCTGAGCCAATGCTCTGCCTGGGGGAGATTGTTTTTCTGCAGAGCGAAGTAAGCCGCATGATTGGCAGCCAGG
Organism: Candidatus Sericytochromatia bacterium; assembly: GCA_044356335.1. Taxonomy (GTDB): domain Bacteria; phylum Cyanobacteriota; class Sericytochromatia; order UBA7694; family UBA7694. The sequence continues at coordinate 1,905 of JBIKWL010000177.1, read as the reverse complement.
GGGGTAGAGGGGTAGCGTTTGAGGATACTCTGGTTGATATATTCTGCGGCAATCAGGTTCCCTTGCTGTTTGAGCGAGCGCACCTGTTCCAATGGGGCCTCGACGGGAGAGAGCCCATTGTGTTCGAGCACTTTTTGCTTGCCGTAGCGAGAGAGGTAAAGAAAAAAGGCAATGCGGGGAATATGTTGCCAAAGTGCCGCCTTATAAGTCAGCCCCATTTCTTCGCGAAAACGGTGGTGAAAGGTCGTGGCCTGCTCTGTATCCATGGCATTTTCTATTTCAAACCGGATCAGACTCGACCAATCATCCTGAATATCTTGTGGATTGGGCGTGATCCCAAAGGCCTGATGGTTTTTAAAAATCGGGGTGGTTTTTTGCAGAATGAAGACCCCCGTGCCAAGAGAATTAATAAACGCTTGGTTTTTGCGAATAAACTGCACTGTTTCGGCAGCGGTTTCAAGGGTTTCGCCTGGGAAGCCAAAAAAGAGATAGGCAAAAGTAAAAATATCTGCCTCATGTAGGTTTTTTAAAACGGTTTCGGTGATGCTGTTGTCTGTGCCTTTGACCATTTTTTGGGCCAGTTCAGCGTTGGCGGACTCCAGACCCATCAGAATAAACAGACAGCCGCCCTGACGCCACAATTCCGAGGTTTCTTTGTCAAAGCCTTTTTGGAGTCTGGCCATGGTGTACCAGTGCACATCCATTTCTCTTTCTTTAAGCGCCAGAGAGAGTCGGCGGCCAAAATTGGGAGACATGGTTTCATCACAAAACTGAAAATGTCTGGCCCCGTATTTTTTTTGCAAAATAGCCAGATCATCGGCAATTTTTTCAGGTTTGCGCGAGCGAAATCCAGCAAACTGCATAAAATGGTCACAAAAAGTGCAGTCCTTCCAATAACAATCTCTGGAGCCCAAAATGGGCAAAACGAGATGTGCTGACCAGTAATTCTTCAGATCGAGGCCATCAAAATCCGGCACCCCGATATCGTCGTTCATGGAGAGGGCTTCGCCAGAAGCATTGACCTGCAATTGCCCATTCGCTTGGTTGTAGATCAGTCCGGGTACTTCTTCTAGCGGGATTTGACCACTGACAGCCTGGACCAATTTGAGCAGGGGCTCTTCTCCTTCGCCTTTGACGGCGCTGTGAATCAAATGGGTGAAGGCGGGGTGGTGATCGGTTTTGAGACCATCGGCTATTTTTGAGAAATAGGCCCCACCAACTGTGAGATGAATATCCGGGTGGCGTTGGCGAATGAGGTGGGCCAGTGTGAAAGTGGGAATCATCTGGTATTCGCGCGCAATCGAAAAGCCAATCAGGTGGGGTGGGTCTTGTTCCAGTCTGGGCAAGACCTTTTCACGAAAGAAGTCAAGAAAGGGATTGCTCAAGGTATTCTGGGTTGCTTTGATCACATCAGCGGAGGTGGCATAGCCTTCGGGCATTTGAAAATGGTCTTTGGAAAACATGGCTCCCGGATAGAGCAGCTGAAAACAGAGGTAGACCTTTTCGAGTTCGCGTTGGGCCGCTTGGAGCTGAGGGTAATCGTAGAAAGCCTCTGTTTTGAAAACCTGTTTAACTTGCTGCAAATGATCGAGTTGGGCAATCAGGTTTTTGAGGGTTTGCTGGTGTTCAGGCGGGAGCAGAGCTGCACGTTCTTGAAAACGTCTTTGCAAATAAGCCTGATCAAACGCCTCTTCATAGAAGCGCAAATTGAGATCCCATTGATCTGCTTTGTGGCCATTTTGTCTGAGGTAGCCACTTAAGCTGGGGAGAGATAAATAAGGCATACTGGGTTCCCAGTAAGGGCAAAAAAGCAATAGGGTTTTTGTGTCTGAATGCACCAGTGTTTACTCGCTGAATGACATGGGAACTTGTCTTAATTTTTAGATTATCGGCTATTTTACAATA
>JBIKWL010000308.1:0-2834 GCA_044356335.1 Candidatus Sericytochromatia bacterium | reverse complement strand
GCCAGACAAATTTGAGGTATAATAATATGCTGAACATACAAGTTTATACACCTCAAGAGGAGCCGCTCGTGATGACAGTAGCCCAAGCCTCTCCCCTGGACACCCTGAAACGGATCTTTGGCTATCCTGGCTTTCGTCCCTTGCAAGCAGAGATTATCGACGGCCTGATTGCGGGGCAGGATGCCTTTGTGCTGATGCCCACCGGCGGCGGAAAATCTCTCTGCTACCAGATTCCCGCCTTGCACCGCCCCGGCGTTGGGATTGTGGTCTCACCGCTGATCTCCTTGATGAAAGATCAGGTCGATGCCCTGCGCGAAAACGGGGTCAGCGCCGCCTGTTACAATTCGTCTTTGGGGCAGGCCGAGTCCAGGCAGGTGCTGGCCAAACTCCACGCGGGCGAACTCGATTTGTTGTATATCGCCCCTGAGCGCCTGCTCAGTGAGGGCTTCCTCGAACGCTTAAAGGAGATTGACATCGCCCTCTTTGCGATCGACGAGGCCCATTGTATTTCACAATGGGGTCACGATTTTCGACCTGAATACAGCCAATTGGGCCAATTGCGGGAACATTTCCCCGAGGTGCCTTTGATTGCCCTGACCGCCACTGCTGAGGCCCATACCCGCCAAGACATTCTGCGCCTGCTGCAATTGCCACCCGAACGCAGCTTTGTCTCGGGCTTTGACCGGCCCAATATCCGCTATACGGTGCTCGAAAAGAGCAAACCCGCTGAACAATTGGTGGCCTTTCTCAAGGAACATGTCGAGGAAGCGGGCATTGTCTATTGCCTGAGCCGCAAACAGGTTGAAAAAGTGACTCAACTATTAGTCGACAAAGGCTACGCCGCCGCCGCTTATCACGCAGGTTTGAGTGCGAGCGAGCGCAAACGGGTGCAAAACGAATTTTTGCAAGACAATTTGCAATTGATTGTGGCCACTGTGGCCTTTGGCATGGGTATCGACAAGTCGAATGTGCGCTTTATCGTGCACTATGACCTGCCCAAAAATATCGAGGGCTATTACCAAGAAACTGGGCGCGCTGGGCGCGATGGCATGCCCGCAGAAGCCTTGCTCTTGTTTGGCTTTGGCGATGTGGCGATTGCCCGTGGTCTGATCGACAACTCCGAAAACCCCGAGCGCCGCCGGATCGAAAGCCACAAACTCAATTCCATGATCGGGTTTGCCGAGGCCCTGAGCTGCCGCCGCCGCATTTTGGTGGGCTATTTTGGCGAAAGCCCGGTTCAGGATTGTGGCAATTGTGATATCTGCTTGAACCCGCCTGAGATGTTGGAGGTGACTGTGGACGCCCAAAAGGCCCTGTCGTGTGTCTATTGGCTCAAACAGCGCTTTGGCATGGCCTATGTGATCGACGTTTTGAGAGGCAGCGGCCCCAACCATGAGCGCATTTTGCAGCGGGGCCACGACCAAATCAGCACCTATGGCATTGGCGCTGATCAGAGCGCAGATTATTGGCGCAATTTACTGCGCCACTTGGTGCACCGGGGGTTTCTCTCCCAAGATGTGGGCGATTATTCGGTACTCAAATTGTTGCAGCCCGCCAAAGCGCTGATGCGCGGGGAAGAGACCCTGATCATGGCCCAGCCCCGTGTGCGTGCACCCAAAATTCCCAAAGAGAAAAAGGGCAAACGCAAAGCCTCAGAATTTGACTACAATCCCTCGCTGTTTGAGCGCCTGCGTAAGCTGCGCAAAGAACTCGCCGATCAGGCGGGCATTCCCCCGTATATGATCTTCAGCGACGCCACCCTGGCAGAAATGGCAGATAAACAGCCCCAAAGCCGCGAAGCCCTGCTCAAGATCAGTGGCATTGGGGCGCATAAGTTGGAGAAGTATGGCGAGGCGTTTTTGGCTCTGCTTCAATAGACAGATTAAAGGTGGGGTTGTTTGGTAAATCCTATTTTAGGAGACCCATCGAGCCTACAATTTTTAAAACCTCAGCCTTGCTCAATGGAGGGCTTGAGCTATCAAGTCTTCCATTTCCTGTATGAAATGTGAAAAAAAGAGAGCCTTTTCCCATGTCAAACCAACCAGTAGAGTAAAATGGCTGTTTCATTTCAGGCCCATTTTCACTTGGCTGGAAATATGTTACAAATATTTTGCCAAATTGTTTGTTGTTGACCTGAAAATCCAATCCTTCAAAAGGAATATCTCCGATCCCCCCTTGAGTTGCTTCAATCTGATAAATCAAAGCGTTTTTACATACGTATTGAATTTTATAGCCCAAGCCACCTAATTGAATTTTAACGCTATCAATGATACTCACAAAATCAACTTTACAAGTGTCTGGAGTGTAATAGGGTACAGCAATTGGTTTTCCTAGCACTTTTAAGGCTTGAATATGCACCTTCTGTAAACCATGGCTATTTATTGCAAATGTAGGCAAATTAACCAAAAATATGAAAGCACAGGATAAGAAAAATTTGTGAAGCATTTTGTCACCACCGCCTTATTTTAGATAATGATAATTAACCAGTACAGAGCTTCTTTTTCATTTGGTTTTCACTTTCACCTAAAGAATATCCGCTTTTCCGTTGATAAAAATGACCTCTGTGCGATCTTTAAGATATGCCATTTGGGGGCAGGGTTGCAGCCAGAGCCAGCAGGTCTCAGATTATTTGTGCAGGATGGTTTACCCAGTATTTTTGTTATTTCAGCAGTAATATCTTGGTGGCGCGGGTTGTGGCGGCTGCGTTGGAGGGCCCTCTGGGCACCATTCATGACACTAAATTTTAATATCTGAAGGCGCATTTCGCTGTTGTTTGGCCTTCTCTTTTTCTAAATAATGTTGGTAAACTTTAATGTTTTTCGATAAAATATTGG
>JBIKWL010000057.1:0-34393 GCA_044356335.1 Candidatus Sericytochromatia bacterium | reverse complement strand
ACAAACGGAATCAGGCTCTTAGCTCTTGTACAATCTATGAAATGAGGTCAGATGTCATGTATGGCGATCAGAAACCGCCTATCTCGCACTACTTCTTACACAGAGAGGTGGCCTAATGATGAGCTAGCACCACCAGGGTAGTTTTGTAAATTAGAGATCCCATTTTTTCTTATTTTCTTTCTCAAGATTTTTATCCCATCCCCTACTTTTTGCGGCGTTAATGGATCTTTTCTCATACGATCTAATTTATCAAACATTTCATTTCCACAAGCGATGAGTTCTGAATCACTCATGGGATTGTCGTTATTTCCTTCGGGGGCTTCACAGGCTCGAAAAATACAATTTCTCACCTTCATAGATATTTGCCACTGAGGTAACCAACCAAAGGTTTGATCCATCTTTTGATAAAAAGCCTGCACCTGTGTGATTGCATCTCCCCCGTAGGCTTTAGCTTTGTTTTGTAATTGTTTTAGCTGTTGTTCTAATTTTTTTTGCGCCTGGCTTGCCGCACTGCTTATTCCCTCCGCGACACCCTGAGACATTTCTGCCAGCGAAGCTTGTATTTTTGCCATTTCTGCAAATAGCTCTTGGCGCTTTTGAGCCTGATTTTTATTGGCTTGAATACTAAAAGCTTGTTCTTCAGACAATAACTGGGCTTCTAAAGCTGTGAGTATATTTTCGGCTTCAGCTATTTTGTTTTGAATTTGTTGCTCCAATTGCTGATGGTAATTCTGTGTGTAGTCTGATGCACTCACATTCAATTCCTGTAATAAGCCATTGATACGTGTCTCTAAGGCTTGCTTTTGCGTTGATAATTTGTTTTGCTGATTGACCATGCGTTTGCCCAGCCAGCGCACGAGCTTGCGCGGGGTATTGATCTGCTCCAGGGGTTCATCGGTGGGATCTGCGTCCGGCTCTTCGGGCAAAAGCGGCAGCTTTTCGCTCAAAATATCCCGCACCAAGTGGCCATACAGCTCCTGTTCATCGGCCAAGCTGCTGCTGGCGACCATCAGGTCATAGGTATTCTCTGAGCTGACGCTCAGATCAAATTCATCGACCAGACTGGCAATGGCCTCGCGATACTCCGCCAGCGTCTGCGGTAGCGGATGGGCCTGTTGATCCGCATGGGCATCCTGGCTAAAGTCGGGGGCCTGGGCCACGCTGTTGAGGGCGCTGCGCAGGGCAGGGCGGGCGCTGTCCATTTGGCTGACGCGGCCTTGAATACGCGGAACAACAACGTCGATCTGGGCCTGCGTGGCATTGGCCTCGGCTTGCAGATTGTTGATCTTGTTCTGATTGGGATTGGGTTTGGCCTGCTCTGCCGCCATTTTGGCCTGGCGGTCTTTGAGCTTTTTGAGCAGCTTTTGCCAATCGCCCAGGTCTTGGTTCATCGGGGCGGGGTCGCTGATCGGCTGTACGAGATTTTGGGCGGCGTTGACGGGGGTGTTTAATTGGGAGGGGAAGAGGGCTGCTGCGTCTTCGCAGGTTTCGTCGGCGAGGTCTCTACAAATCGGTTCCCCTTCGGGGGTGTTGCCGTTGTGAACCATATTGGGGGGACACAACCCCCCTTTCTTGAGTTCCAGTCTTTCTGTTTTGACGATGGGATTGCCCGTCAGATTGCTTGGGTAGCTTAAGATCACGTCATAGAAACCATCGGGCCAAGCGATTCTGGGAAAGAGACGTGCAGGATCGATGCCTTTAAAATTGAAGCCGCCTTCGCCCGTTCCTGTTATTTGATACGAGTGGAGATTGCTTTGATCTTTGAGGGTCAGCGTCCAAGGGATATTTTGGTGTTCCAAGGGCGCTTGCACGAAGATATCCACCGAGTCATTCTCTACATTGCTGTCTGTTTGGTCAATAACAGCTTGGTCAATACCATATTTAGGTTGGATGTCCAGCTCGAAGTTGATTTCGGAAGGGGTTGGATATTCGCAACGGTTGAAGGTAATACAAATTTCGGGCCGCCCCAACCAATCGGTATTGCCTGTATAGTGTTGGTCCCAAAGCGGATGGCCGCCTGCGTTGTAACAGCTGTCTATAATGGCTCTGTCTTGCCCTTCGCAATAGGCAAAAGAACCCTTCGTTCCAAAATCGCCCAAGCCAAAATGGGGATTGTTTATTTTAGGCGCTTTCGGAGAGAGTAAATTGGGGACATTTTCGAGCAAGATAGGCGATGCGGTGGGTGCGGGTTTAACCTGATTGGCACGTGGCGTACAGGCTTGCATGGCGAGCATTCCCATCAGGCTCAAAACAGAGCTAAAGCGTAGAATCAGACTGCGTTTATGAGTGAGTGAGTGAGTGAGTGAGTGAGTGAGTGAGTGAGTGAGTGTTGGCCATAAATCGAAATCTCCCAGGTCTTTTCTCTGCTGCTTTTTTGCTGGCAATATATATAGCGTAAAACACGATTATAAAGATTCTGTGAAGATGGGGCCAGTTTGCCCCAGTTTATTGGTTAAATTTAGGTAAAACCGCTTCAAGCAGAAACCCATCCCAGGCATAAGGTACAATAGAAAAAACCTCTGGAGCGTGCCTGCCTTGAAGCTCAACATTCTGGCTTTGCTGACAGCCCTGCTGCTGATACCCCAGTCGGCCCAGCCCGCCTTCGCCCTTTGGGGCCCAGACAAGGCCGTGGGCGAAGAGGGCAAGCTCAAGGGCCACAAACACGAGATCTTCAGCTTGGCCTTTAGTCATGATGGCAAAAAGCTGGCCTCGGGCAGTTTTGATGGCACCACCCGGATCTGGGACAGCAGCACTTGGCAGGTGCTGCACGAATTGGCGGGCCATGGCAATTGGGTCTCTGCAGTGGCTTTTAGCCCCGATGGCCGGTTTCTGGTCAGCGCGGGCATCGACCGCCGCATTCAGATCTGGGACGCCGAGACCGGGGCCAATCTCTTTACCAGCCAAGAACATGCCAAAGGCGTCTTGAGCCTGGCCTACAGCCCCGATGGCAAATGGCTGGCCAGTGGCGGTCTCGAAGGTAAAATTCTGATCTACAATACCCAAACCTGGCAGGTGCAAAAGACCCTTGTGCCTTCAGCCAACAACCCCGGTGGCATAGGCGCTTTGGCCTTTAGCCCCGATGGCCTGTGGTTGGCCTCAGCCAGTTACGACGACCCTGTGATTCGGCTCTGGAATCCTGAGACAGGCCAAGCAGGCCCGCTGCTTTCGGACCATATCAAAGAGGTCTATGCCCTGAGTTTTAGTCCCAATGGGCAGTATTTGGCCAGTGCTGGCGAAGATCGGATTATCCGGCTCTGGGACATGGGCAAACGCACGGTGGTTTCGCGCCTGGCTGGTCATTTTGAACCGGTCTGGAGTTTGGCCTTTGACCCGGCGGGTGATTTTTTGGCCAGCGGCAGCATGGGGGATGGCAGTCTGCGCTTTTGGACGGTGCCCCAGGGGGTCAATAGCCAGTCTTTGAGTGAGATTCCCAAGAAAACCTATGCTTTGGCCTATCATCCCAAACAAATGCTCTTGGCCAGCGGCCACAGCGATTCCCTGCTGCGCCTCTGGCGCAATACAAGTCCCGAGGCTGCCCAGGCTGTGGCAAGCCAAAGTGGCACCGCCCTGGCCCGTTTGCTCGCACCAGCGATTGAAGTGGCGGGTTTGAGTATCGACGACGACCGCAATGGCCTCTCCAGTGGCAATGCCAATTACAGCGCCGAAGCGGGAGAATTGGTGGAAATTACCCTGCATTTGCGCAACAGCGGCAATGCCCCCGCGCAAGGGCTGGAAGCGATGATTCAGCTGGCGCCGACGGGCTTGGTTTACCAAGGCGAGGCCCCGCGCTTTCGGCTCGAAAGTTGGCCCATGGGCAGCGAACAGACCTTGGTTTTGCCGGTTTTTATTCCCAAAAACCTGCAAGAGCCTGTGATCTTGGACATTGAACTGCGTGCAGACAATGGACCACGTATTTGGAAAGAAACCCTCAAACTGGAATTGGGCAAAGCCTATCCCCCGCTAACGGCTGCCACAGAGAAAGGAAATCCCCCATGAAAAGCTGTTTGGTCGTCGGCGGTGGTATCTCTGGCATTATTGCCGCCCGCCGCCTGCAAAAAAAAGGATTGAATGTCACCGTACTCGAAAAGTCCAAGGGCTTTGGGGGACGTATGGCCACGCGTAGATTGGGTGAAGCGGTCTTTGACCACGGCGCTCAGTTTATGACTGTGCACGGCATGTTCTTTCGCGTGGTGGTCGAAGACTTACAAGACCAGGGTCTGATCCGGGAGTGGAGCCGGGGCTTTCTCAATGGCGACCGAATTTTAACCAGCGACGGCTATCTGCGCTTTTGTGGCTCCCAAGGCATGGCGCCTGTGGCCAAAGCCCTGGCCGCGCCTTTGCAGGTTCATCTGCAAGAGACAGTCACCCGCATTGCTGCCGAGACCGATCATTGGGAAGTCGAATCTGAATCGGGCCAGCGCTGGCAGGCCGACGGCCTGATCTTAACCCCCCCTTTGCCCCAGAGCCTGCAATTGCTCGAAAAAAGTGACTACGCCCTTGAAAGCGAATTGCTTCAGCGTCTCAAAGCCGTCAAATACGATCCTGTGATTGTCAGCATGGCTGTGCTCGATGGCCCCAGTGGCCTGCCCGAGCCAGGGGGCTTGGCCCAGGCCAATCCCATGAGCCCGATTGCCTGGCTGGCCGACAACCAGCAAAAAGGGATTTCAGCGGTGCCTGCTGTGACGATTCAGGGCACGGCCCATTTTAGCCGCAGCCAGTGGAAAAACGACAAAGAACAGGCCGGAAAACTGCTTTGGGAAGCCGCCAAACCCCTGCTCAAAGCCGATTGTGTCGAATTGGATGTACACCGCTGGCGCTTTGCCCAGGTCCAAGACCCTCTGCCTGAATCTTGCCTGATGCTGCAGGACGGGCCGCCGCTGCTCTTGGCCGGAGATGCCTTTGGCGACCGCTTTAATCCGATCGAAGGGGCCGCCAATTCAGGCCTGGAAGCCGCCAAACACCTGATTAAACATTGGGATTAAAGATTGGGATTAAACATTGGGAGTGAGTAAATCTCCCACGTGCACACGGCCCGACTCGGCCTGTGTCACGGCGTTGATCCCAAAGACAGGCTCTCCCCGCCAGCTCTGTTTTTGATTGAGTTCTTTGAGCAGCGTCGGATGCAGACTTTTGCCCGTCAGCGGATCTTGCGTGACAATCACACAGCGCGTGCAGGGTTTGACGAGTTCAAAGGTAATCTCACCCAACTGCAGCTGCTGCCAGTCTTTTTCGGCCCAGGCCAATGCCCCACTGAAGACCAAATTGGGGCGAAAGGCGCGCATCTGCAAAGGGGGAGTCGATTTGGCATTATTTGCTGCCAAATCTGCCAACGAGCTTTCGCTGCTGAACAAAAATGGATAGCCATCGGCAAAACTCACGCTATGGCCCGGCGCAAAAGCGGGATTGGTGGCGCGCAAGGCCTGCGGGGGCTGGTAGACCAATTGGCAGGGCAGGCCCAAATGCGCAGAGAACCACTGGTCGGCCTCGGCGCTCACGGCCCAAGCGGGGCTGATGCTGTTCCAGACCTGCACAGGCAATTCTTGCCCTGATTCCGGTTGCAGGGGCACGCTCAGTTTTTCGCCCTGGGCCGTTTCAATCGTCAGGCTCTCTCCCACCCGTTCGACGCGCAACTGCGCCATCTGGGGCAGCTCGCGCTGGCTGAGAAAGCGGCCCTGGGCATCGACCAGCATCATGCGGCGGTCGTGTTGCAGGCCGCGCCTTTCCAAGTCCGACTGGGACAGAGAGATGCCCTGCAAAGACTTGATCGGGTAGATATATATGCCAGTGAGGGTAATCATTTGAGCTGATTGGCGTAGATTTCATTGGCCGGGCGAAAGAGCACCCAGGAGGTGAGAATGTATTTGTCGTTGCTCTGGGGCACATGGCCCTTGTGGGTATGGGTAAAGCCACAGGGGGCAAAGACCAATTGGCCTTTGGTCGGTTTGAGCATCAGCTCTTGATGATAAAACTCGGTCTCGCCGCCCTCGCGCACGTCGTTGAGGTAATACATAAACAGCAGCACCCGGTGCAGGGCCAGGGCCTGGGTATCGTGCATCGAAGGGTAGATCTCGGCATGGTAGGTGTGGTAACCCCCCTGTTTGCGCTGGTATTTTTGCAAATTGATCGTGCCCAAGCGGTAGACCTTGCGAATCAGGGCCTCGACGGTGGCGTCGTCGAGAATGGCAATCACTTCGGGGGTGATCGTGATCATGCCGCCTTCGGGGTGGGGCACACTTAAACTGACCGACGAGGTCAGGAAATAGGGGTATTTGCGGGTGTACTGCACCAGATAGCTCCAGGTGCGGTTGGCAATCCAGGTCTCTTCTTGTTGCCAATCTGGGTCGCGCGAGATATTGATATCCAGACTGTCTTTGGCATCGGCATTAAAACCGTGGCCTGTCACCCCCGGTTCTTTTTTGCGGCTGCGTTCAAATTTTTTCAGCAGTTCTTGGCATTCGTCTGCATTGATTGCCTGATCGTAACTCTGAATAAACTGCGTCATGGGCCACCTCTTCTTGTGTCAGACTCGCAGGTATTTTAACACCTTGCTGCCACGTGCTGCCGCCAGACCAAGCGGTAAAAAGCTTCTGTCTCAGCACAAAAACGGCGGGGATCACAGATCGCAGAATCCTGCAGATCCTGGCGCAATTGTTGGCGGTAGGCCAGCAAGCGCAATTTGTCTTGCAGGAGTTCGGCCGCCAGAGAAAGATATTCTTCGGGGCTCTGGGCCAGCAGTTCGGGGTGGCCCACACTGTGCAAAAGGCTGTTGGCCGAACGGCTGCCGCCACTGAAGGCCACCACAGGAACCCCCATCCAGAGCGCTTCGCAGCAAGAGATTCCGGCCTGATAGGGAAAGGCGTCGAGAAACACATCCACATGCTGGTAGAGCGAGACGTGTTCGCGCTGAGAGGTGAGACCTGCGAAGAGCAGGCGTTGCGGTGAGATTCCCCACTGTTTGAACAACAGTCGGTAATAACTTTGGAATTTGGGATTGTCCAGGCCTTTGGCTTTTAAAAGCAATTTGGCCTCGGGCACCCGTTTGAGCAGTTCTGCCCAGAGTTGCAGGGTCTCCAGATTGAGTTTAAAGGTCTGGTGCAGAGCGCCAAAACAGGGGTAGGTCGGTTGTTCCAAACGCTGCGGCGCCAAATCCTGGATATCTTCTTCGGGCTGCCAGTGAAAAAGGCTACTGAGATAAAGTGGGGTTTCAGGGTAGGCCTCGGCCCGTTCGGGGGGCAAAAACTGTGGATCAGTCAAAACATAATCCATGTGGCTGAGCCCACTGCTCCAACCAAAACCCAGGCCGGTGATTTGCAGGGGTGCCGGTTTAAGTGCAAACAGATCCATGCGATGACCGTAGGTCGGCCCATTGAGATCGACCAAAATATCTATTTTGTCGGCCCGAATCTGTTCTGCCGCTTGTTGTGCAGACAAACCCGAAATGTCTCGCCAGGCTTGAGAACGCTCCCGAAACCAGGCGTTAAAAGTCCCCTGCCGCGGGATTGTGGCATAGGCAACGCGCTCAAATTGAGTGGCATCGCCATATTCAAACAGAGCCCCAAACATATGGATCACCGAATGGCCATAAAAATCGCCAGAGACATAGCCAATCCGCAGCGGGCGCTCGGGATCCTCGGACGGCTTCTGAGCTGTTACAGGTGCAGACACTGGCGGAGAAAGATGCTCCAATAAACGCCCATAGGCCAAAAACGGCGCGAGTTGTTCGGCATAATTCAGGCTGGCATCGAGTAAAAAGCTCCAGAGATAGGTCTGATGGGCCAAAAAGAGCTGAGGTTCAAGGCTGAGCGCCCGTATTTGAAATTCACGGGCCCGGCGGGGATCCCCCCGGCGTTGGGCGCAAATGCCCAAGAAAAGCCAGAGATAGGCTTCTTGAGGGGCATGGTTTGCCAGCAATTGAAAGAGCACCTGTTCCAGGGGCAGGATATGCCCCTGTTCAATCAGGGGAATCAGTTTCATATAAGCCTGACGTTGAAAATAGGGGCTATCTAAACGTGGGAGCAGATCCAAGACCTGTAAGAGCAGAGCGTCATAGGCGCGCAAATCCAGCAAATTGTCCGATTTGGCCTGAAACTGCTGCCAGAGCGCTTCGTCTGTCTGTCTGCTCACGTCCACGCCCCACTTTCTTTTGGTTTTTCTGTCATTATCCCAGAGAAAATACCTTTGCCAAAGCAAGTGGGCCCGTTCTTTGTTATACTTTGCGCAAAGCAAAGCGCAAACAAGGACGGCCTTGACGATGAAATGCCTCAACTGCCGCACAAACAGCCTCTACCGGGCCCGCTCGGGTGGGAAATGCCCCAATTGCAAAAAAGAATTTGTCTTTGAGCCCAAACGGGGAGACCCATTTACCGACACGGCGTTTGAAGCCGCTCTCAATAAAGTCTCAGCCAAAAATAGTCTCTCGTATCATCCCCGCCAACTTTATTTTGAATTGGCCCGCCGCCGTTTGATGATTTTAAACAAAACCATTACCCCCCGTGGCGCTATGATTGGCACGATTATCGCAGGGCTCTTTTTTGGGGTGTTCTTTAGCTTTTTTATCGGTTCTTTTCTAAAAGGGCCTTGGCTCTGGATTGCTCAAGCGATGTATCTGGGGGTGGTGGTCAAGATGGCTCTAAAAGCCAAAGAAAAAACATCTTCGCCTGCCATTCGTCTGGAATGGAATGTATTCCAAAAACAGCTCAAACGCTGGCAAGCGGTACAAGAACCTGTGATGCCCTTGTTGCTCCCAGACGTGGCTCCAGAGCGTAAAAAATTGCCCCACCAAGAGAAAAGCGAAGATCTCTTCGACTATAACGTCGATCGCTTGATCCTCTGTGACAAGCCCGACATGGTGGATTTTTTGCTTGCCAATCAATTTCATTTGGAGCAAAAATGTGCCATTCTGGCCTTTAATGGCTATCCCCGGGCCCACTTTGAAGAGATCAAAATGATGTTGCAGCGCAATCCCAACCTGTTGGTCTATCTGATTCACAATGCCAGCACCAATGGCTGTCGCATTGCTGCTGAACTGAAACGCCCCGAGTGGTTTCCCCAAGCACGGATCTTTGATCTGGGTCTGTATCCCCGGCAGGCGCAAAAATTCCTGGGGCTCTTTGAGCCTGCCAATGCGCCTGCTTTGCCCATTCAAGGACTCTCTGCCGAAGAACAAACATGGTTGGAAACGTGGAAACTCGATCTGATGGCCCTGCCCCCCGCTGCTTTGCTCAAACATCTGCGCAACCAGATCAGTCAACACCAGCAGGTGATTGCGGACGCTTACGCCCGCAACGACGATGCAGATTTGGGTGTCGCAGACATCTTGGTGCTTAATTCGTTCGAGGGCGGTGACGACGATTTTGGCTAAAACAGCTGCAGTCTTTGAGATTCAAACCCAACGTCCCCCGGCCCGTGGCCCGCTGATTCTGCCTCAGGGCCGCGTGCGCAAGGTCGCCCCTTTGGTGGGTGGGATTGGGCTTTCGCTTGAACAGCAAAGACAGATCGACGCCGCTTGGCAAGGCCCAGTGCAAAAGCTCAGCCCCGAGCAGGTTTTGCTGGTTGAAAGCCATGCCGCCTATTCAGGTCAAACCGCGCTCAAAAACCTTTCAGACTGGCATGATGTCTTGCACACAGGCCAACTTGCGTCACTCAATGGGGCTTTTGCGCTGGCTTGGCAAAGTGGGCCCGAAAGTTTGCTGCTCTTGCGGGATCCAATGGGCGAACGCACGCTCTTTTATGCTCCCTGTGGGCAAGGTCTGATCTTTGCCTCCAGCCTGGAATTGCTGCTCCAAAGTGGCCTGATTCGAAGGGATTTAAACCTGGAAGCGCTCACCCGCTATCTCAGTTATGCCTATTTGCCGGGCCACGAAACCCTGATCCAAGGCGTGTATGAGCTGCTGCCCGGTGAAAAGCTCTCTTGGCAAGCGGGCCTGCTTGAAACCAAAAACTATTGGGATTTGCCCCCAGCAGAAATGGACCTCGACCCAGAAACCGCTCGGCAAGGTCTGCGGGAGGCGATTGAAATGGCTGTTGAAAAGCGCTTGCCTGTCCAAGAAGCCGTTTGTGCTTCACTCTCGGGTGGGATTGATTCGAGCTTGGTCGTGGCGCTGCTGGCACGTTTGAGCCTCCGTCCTGTGCATACCTGGTCGGTCTCGTTTGGCAAAGCCTACCGCAACGAATTGCCCTTTAGTCAGGCTGTGGCCGAAGCCTGCCAAACGCGGCACCAGGTCTTGGAGGTGCATCCGCGTACAGTTTTGTACTTTTTAGACGAAACCCTGGCCCTGCTGGGCAACCCGATTGGCGATCCCCTGACTGTGCCCAATGCCCTGCTCTTTCGCGCAGCCAGTGAAGTGGGGCCCGTGCTGTTTAATGGCGAAGGTGGGGATCCGCTCTTTGGGGGCCCCAAAAACATCCCGATGCTGCTGGCTTTGCTCTATGCCAGCGAAGACGCTGATCCGGTTCATTCCACGGTGCAGACCTATTTACAAAGCTACCGCAAACTCTACAATGACTTGCCCCAATTGCTCAATGCAGCGACCCAAGCAGCTCTGCCTCCTGGGCAATTGGTAGCAGACCTCTTGCCTTGGTTTGAGGCGGGAGCAGGCAAAAGCCTGGTGCAAACGCTGATGACCGTCAATACCCGCCTCAAAGGCGCCCACCACATTCTCTACAAGGTCAATGCCTTAAGCCGGGGGCTGGGGATGTTGCCCGCCTCCCCGCTCTTTGACAGCGAGGTCGCCAAATGGGCCTTTCGTGTGCCTCCCCAGCTCAAATTGATGGGCAGTGAAGAAAAGTATATTCTCAAACAGGCTGTGAGTGATCTTCTGCCCGAACAGGTGCTCAAACGCCCCAAAAGCGGGATGCAGGTCCCCGTCGAATTGTGGTTTCGGCCCGGTGGCCCCTTGCACCGCGAAGCCAAAAAACGGCTCAAAAACCTGGCCCGTTACCCCTGGTTTAATCCCGTTTATTTAAACCAATTGATGGCCTGGGAACTCGGGGGCTATTTGCCCCGCCACGGCCTCAAAGTCTGGATTTTACTCAGTTTGGAGGCCTGGCTGCGGCATTATTTGGGCCCGCCCTGAGCCCCTCTTGAGTTATAATGCCCACTAATAATGCAAACTTTTCAACGAGGCAGGCCATGGGACAATTTTCACTTTTTGATACCGAAGAATTTGTCAAAGACGAGATCTTTATCTTCTTCGACACCGAAACCAACGGCCTGCCTTATAATTTTAATGCACCCATCACCGAGGTCGACAATTGGCCGCGCCTGATTCAATTGGCCTGGATTCAGGCCGATGCCCAGCAAAACGAGATCTCCCGTGGCAATTACCTGATCTTCCCTGAAAACTTCTATATCTATGAGAGCGTGCACGGCATTACCAACGACAAAGCCGTCAAAGAAGGCCACGATCTGCTCGAAGTTCTCAAGATCTTTGCCGAAGTGGTCAAAGGCTCAACGGTATTGGTGGCCCACAATATCTCTTTCGACGACAAGATCATGGGGGCTGAATTTATTCGCAAGGGCCTGCCCAATCCCATGAAAGAGCTCAATCGCCTCTGTACGATGGAGAGCACCGTGGACTATGTGGCGATTAAATCGGGCAACCGCAATAAATTTCCCAAACTGGAAGAATTGCACACCAAGATCTTTGGTCAGGGCTTCGAAGGCGCGCACGACGCCATGAATGACGTGGCCGCAATGGCCCGCTGTTTTTGGGAACTCAAGAAGAACAATATTGTCTCGCTCTATTAAACGCGTTTGCTGTACTGGGTTTTCCACTGTTCATAACGGGGATCTTGGCGCAAGCCCGGTGAGGCTGCTGCCAAATTAGCGTAATCAGATTCACTTAAATGGGCTTCTAACCAAGCCAAGAGAAGGCTGTGCAGCCAGATCAGTTCGTCGAGTGAGACATAACGTCCCAGGCTGACGTAATTGAAGCCAAAAGAGAGCATGATTTGGCCACAGGGGTTGACAGCATCGATATAGACCTCGTCCCAACGCAGTTTGCTAAGCTCCGCTGGGCGGCCCGATAAGCGCAAGCGTTTGTAAAAGCCCCAGCTTTTATAAGCGGTAATCGATTCGGGGCTCAATTCAAGCCGGTTGACACTGCGCATACCCGCAAAAGGCATCCAGATCAGGGGCAAGCTAAAAAAAGCGACAACCAGCCAGATCAACGGGTTGGATAAACTCCAAGCAATAAACAAGGCCATGAGCCCAAACCAGATCACAAAACCAATCAAAGCCTGCTCACTTTCGAAGACATGTGGCAGAGACAGACTCAGGTTGTCTTCTGTTTGCACAACCCGAATTTGGCTGGGTGTGGGAGCCAAAGCCAGCAAGGCTTGCCAGTGTGTGGGGTCTGTGGCTTGCTCTGTGTCTAATTCAGCCAAAGCCAGCTTGGCCTCTTTTGCCGATTGAAAGCGTTCCTGCGGCTGGTGTGAGACCAATTTTTTCAACCAAGAGATCCAGGCCGATGGGAGTTGTACATGGGCTTCAAAATCCAATTGCAATTGCTGATTGAGCAATTCTGAGGGCGGTTTGCCTGTGGCCAGATGGATCAAGGTTGCCCCCAAGCTGTAGAGATCAGAAGCTGGCAAAGCCCGGCCTGCAAACTGTTCCGGGGCCATATAGCCATAGGTGCCCGTCACCGTGGAGCCGCCCCCAGGCTGTAACGTGGCCATCACACCGCCAAAATCCACCAGCGACAGACGCTGACCATCCCAAATTAAATTACCAGGTTTGAGATCGCGGTGGACAAGGGGTGGATTCAGGCTGTGCAAAGCCGAGAGGATTTCGAGGAGCTGAATGGCCCAGTTTTTGAGCAGATCTGGATCACAGCGCTGACCGGAATTCAGCCAATCAGCCAAGCTCTGACCTGCCAGATATTGCATGACCAAATAGCGGGTTTGCGCTTGTTCAAAATGCTTGAGATAACGGGGAACGTTGGGTATTGAGAGGTTTTGCAAGGTTTGAACCTCCCGCTCAAACAACTCCCAATCTTTCCACGCTTGCAAATGGGGCAGGGCCAATTCTTTGATCACAACCTCTGTTTGTGTCTGCAGATCCCAGGCCAGCCAGGTTGTGGCGCGGTTCTGCCCCAAACGCTCCCGAAGCACGTAACGATTTTGCAGGGTCTCTTCAAGGGGGGGCATATTAGATTTCCGATCGGGATTTTAAAAGCTGAGCTTGGGTTTCAGACATGTGACGACTTAAAAAAGCGAGGATTTCAGCCTGTAACCAAATCTGTTCATGCTCACTCAAATGGATTCCAAAAAGGCATTTGTTACCATTCTCTTCGATACTGAGCTTGTATTTTGGTTTTTTATTTTCATAATGCGAGATCACATGTTTAACCGCCAAAATATCGCAGATTTTACCCTCTTCACAGAGCAAATAACGCACAGTCTTGCCCTGCACAATCAGAGCTTGTAAGAGTCGAAATTGGCCATTGCCCTTAAAGTTGAGTTCTGTCTCAGTGTAGGCCCACTTTGCCAAGCGTTGGACCACAAATTCCGTAAGAAAAAAAAGACCAAAGAGAGATAACATCAGCGTTATCATAAGGAAGGGCAATAGCGGACCGTTTTCCAGATTGGGAAAAAGCGCGGCCAAACAAGAAACCAATATTTGCAAAATCAGGTATACCCCAAAGCCACCCAAAAGAATCCTTATCTGGCCCCAACGGGGTTCCGTAAACTTGATTTCCAATTGCTGCAGAGAATGGGCCAATTGGATTTGGGTCTGTTTGGGCGCTGGGTGAGAGACCAGCCCTACCGCCTGCTGAGTGGCAGATTTTTGCAGGGCCATCAGAGCCTCTTGCGCCGATTGAAAGCGCAATTGGGGCTGATAGGCAATCATTTGTTCGAGCCAAAAGCGAAAAGCAAATGAGAGCTCTAAATCTTCGGGAATCTCCATCTGCAAAGGATTGGCCAAGTGTTCGGAAGGTAATTTGCCTGTGAGCAGCGTTAAGAGCGTGGCCCCTAAACTATAGATATCAGAGGCTGGCACCGCTTTGCCAGCAAATTGCTCAGGGGCCATATAGCCGTAAGTGCCTGTCACCGTGGAAGCGCCTTGGGGGTTGAGCACTTCTAAAACTCCTCCAAAATCCACCAAAGAGACCTTTTCCCCATCCCAGATCAGATTACTGGGCTTGAGATCGCGGTGCACCACTGGGGGGCTAAAACGGTGTAAATAGCTGAGTATTTCCAGAATTTGCTCAGCCAAATTGCGTGTTTTTTCCTCGGAAAATGTCTCTCCGTTTTCCAAAACCTGATCTAAACTCCGGCCCTCGACCCAGTTGTGGATCAAATAATAAAAGGCATGGGTCGAATCGTAACCAGAGTCGAGGAGGCAGGGCAAGGCTGGGTGGTTTAAATTTTTGAGAACCTTTGCTTCCCGCTCAAACAATTCTTGGGTTTTCCAGTCGTTGAGCTGAGACATGTTTAAAATTTTGACCACCACCCAGGTATTGTCTTTCAGACATTGGGCTTTCCAGGTTTCAACTTGGTTATGGGCCAAACGGCTTTCAAGCCGATAGTGCTCTTCTAAGAGCAGGGCTTGCGACTTTTCCAACGCAGGATGCCCCCTTTATGGGTAAGTTTTATCTCAAGAGATACGAGGCTGACGTGATTTTTTTCAAAGAACGAATCGAATCAATGATAAATGAAAAATTCAAATACACAAACTGGAAGCGTTGCCCACGATGCCATGAACAACGAGGCTGCGCTGGCCCGCTGTTTTGGGGCACTCAAGCAGAACAAGATGGCCTCGCCGTATTTAAAAACAGGGGTTAGTCGCCCAATTGTTTGACAGCCTGATAACCACCCACGCCCCCGGCCACGCTCAACAACATGCCCCAGGCATTGACATCTTTGCCGCCACTCAATGCGATGGCCACACCGCTGGCTGCCACCAGACCCACCACTGCGCCGATGCCCCGATTGAGCTCGTTATTTTCCAATTTGGCACCAGAAGCGGTAAAACCTGCGGCTGCTCCCACTGCGGCACCCATGCCTGCTGTGAGCAAGCGGGTTTTGGGTGAACCCAGATTGTTTAAGGCCCAGCCTGTCGCAGCACCGGCGGCAGCGCCACTCAGGGTTGAGGCTGTTTTGCCTGCGCCGAGGGCATTGGCGGTTCCGCCTATGACCAAACCGGCGGCACCAGCGCCAATCAGGCCCACGGCTGGGCCTGCCAGAATCGCCAGACCGGCATAATTGGGATCCGTAGCAATCAGACTTGCCGTCATTGCCACTGCAGCGGGAATGGCAGCCCCTTTGGTGCCATTGATGGTCCCAGCAACAAAGCGTTTGCCTGCGCCAGAGAGAGAAAGCGCATCAAGAGAGTCTTTGCCTGTTTCCGGTTTTTTTTCGACAGGCGCTGCGACGGGAGCTGCTTTGACTGTATTGGGAGCCTGGCTGTTTTGAATCGGGGAAGCTGGATTCTGGATTTGCATGGTCGGGGCGCTCTCTTTGATTTGCTTTGTTAATCTGATTATAATAGACCAAGATTAAATAGAAACAAACCCTGATTTAAGTTTGTTTCTATTTTGGATTAAACGTCAGAAAGAAGACCCGCATGTCGCTTAAAATCTGGTTGGCCAGCGCAATCTATCTCTTTGCCCAGTTTCCTGTCCAGCCCGCTGCTCTGTCTGTGCCACCAACAAGGGCCCAAGCGGCAGATTATTTCAGTGCCCAGCAAAAGCAGATTTTTTATCCGCTGTTTAAGCCCGAGAACCTGGTTCTGCCTAGTCAAGCCGGTTATGCAAAGGGCAGTATCAGCCTGACGCGCGATCATCTTGAAAAAAACTGGCTGCTCTCCCTGCAATTCAGCAAGCCTTTGGCCTTGAACCAGAGCCCCCGAAAACTGCTTTCCCATTTTGAACTGCATCAGCATACCCAGAGCCAAGCCGTGCCACTTCAGTTTCAATGCCGCCGCAAGCAAAAAAAGTCCAGTTTTGCCCATCCCCAATTGGGTCTGTTTTTGCTCTGCACCCAGGTTTTGAACACCCACAAAGGTTTGCCTCTGATTGGCGCTCAGATCTACCCACTCCAAGGCAATCGCAAACCCTACCAGCAAATGAGTTATACCGGCACAGAAAAAGAACTCAAAGCGGTTTTGGCTTCGCTGCACCCTTTGCAAGGGGCGGGTGCGGGTCCAAGCCCTGTTGCCAAGCTCGATTGGCAACAGGCGTATACCCCCTATTACCCCCGCCAGCAAATTGCCCAAGTGCATTCCCCTGGCTATGCGCTGTTTAAGTCAAAACTGGTCTGGTTGCCTGCTGCTGCCAAACCCAGTTTGTATCTGAATTACCACAAAGCGGCGGTCTTCAAAGATCGCGGTGTCACCGTCCATTACTCGCTTTTGCTCAAGCACCATTCGACATCTCAAATTGTCAAAGCCGATTTTCGCTGTCAGGCCGGTCGCAAACAGCAAAATTACCGCCACAGCAAATGGGGGGATTATGTGCTGTGTCTCAAAGATGGGCAGTTTAAAGCCCATCCCACGGCCCGCAATCAAAAGCCAGTTCTGAATCGCAGTGCAACGGTCTTTCCGCGCAAGGGCAATAAATTGCCGCATCTGACCCTGACCTTGCACGGGGCACCAACCGACATTCTGCCTTTGCTGGCTTCTTTACAGACCCTCAACGGGAAGTAAGACCTGGGTGTGCTAAACTTGGGGTAATTCCCTTTAGAATTCTTATATTTACTCTGGAAAGCTGCTTATGCGCATTATTCTCTACACAGGCAAAGGCGGTGTAGGCAAAACCACCCTGTCTGCCGCCACGGCGCTGACTGCCGCCCGTCAAGGCTACCGCACCCTGATTATCAGCACCGATCCCGCTCACAGTTTGTCTGATTCCTTTGACCTGCAATTGCAAAGCGAGCCGACCCCGATCTGTGAAAATCTCTGGGGCCAAGAAATCAATGTCTTGAAAGACATTCAAAAATACTGGGGCGAATTGCAGACCTCTTTGAGCGCCCTGCTGGTGACCAAAGGTTTTGACAATGTGGTGGCAGATGAATTGGCGGTTATGCCGGGTATGGAAGAAGTGGCGAGCCTTTTGCATGTGCATGAAAAAATGGAATCAGGCCTGTTTGATCTGATTATTTTGGATTGTGCCCCGACCGGAGAAACGATTCGGCTGATCAGCATGCCAGACATTATCGACTGGTATATCGAAAAAATGTTTTCTGTCTCGCTCAAAGGCGCAGGGATTTTTGAACCCGTATTAAAGACTGCTTTGGCGATTCCCGGTCAGGCGGTTTTTAAGGCCATCCAGACCCTCTTTGGCGGTGTGACCGCTCTCCAGAGCACCCTGCTCGATCCCACCCAGACCTCGATCCGGGTTGTACTCAACCCCGAAAAAATGGTGCTCAAAGAGGCTTTGCGCTCGTATACCTATTTCTCGCTCTTTGGCTACAATGTCGATCTGGTCTTTCTCAACCGGATTGTGATGGAAACCGGCGACTCTGAATTGCTCAAAAGCATGCGCACGGTGCAAGCGGGGTATATCACCCAAGCAGAGACCTCTTTTAGCCCTGTGCCACTCAAACAAATCCCACTTTTTGCCGGTGAAATTGTCGGCATCGAAAATCTGGAGCGTATTGCTGAGTCGGCTTTTTCGCCCCAAGAAGACCCCACCCAGATCTATTTCCAGGAAAAAATCCAATCCGTCCACAAAGAGGGCGACGAATACCTGCTCACCCGGCGGTTTCCCCCCTTCGAAATTGACCGCTTTGATCTGCGCAAAAAAGGCGATGAGCTGATTCTCACGATTGGCAACGTGCGCCGCTCGATCATCTTGCCTCAGACCCTGGCGCTTTTAGAGCCGATTGGCGCAGATTTTAGCCATGGCGAATTGCAGGTCAGGTTTCGCTGACAACGCTGGCCCGCAAACGTGAAATGGTCTCGCGAACGGCCTCTTGCAAAATCCACCCCGCCACGGTCGGCAAGGCCGGATGCGCCAACTGAAACTGCTTGAGCAAATGCATGGCCTCCATGCGCGGAAAATAGTACAAGACTTCGATGATGGTGCGTTTGAGGCGCCAGTCTTCGGCCTGCTGTAATAGGCGTTCAAAGGTCGGCAAAATCCAGGCTTCTCCTGTTTGAGCCAGACTTTTCAGGGCTGTGCGCTGTAAAGCCAGGGGCCACTCGGCCAAATGTCCGAGTACATAGTTCAGGGCGGGGGTCTGTTGGCTCTGGCAGAGCGCTTCCAAGGCTTTTTGGCGCTGCTCCAAGGCTTCAACCCCCTCAAAAAAGACAATCAGGGGATCGACCACATCGGCGTGGTGCAAAGCTCCCAACGCACTTAAAACAGGCAGATTGTGCTCTGCTGAGGCCTGTAATTGGAGGCGCTCGATCAGGGTCTGAAAGGCATTCTGAGCCCCCATTTGCCCCAGCGCCAAGAGACAGGCCTGGCGCAAAGGTTGATTTTGATTGGCTTCTGCCTCGAATAGGCAGGCTTCGAGGGTCGGGGCCCAGGCCACCGCCCGCAAAAGCCCCAGCGCCTCAACAGCGGCCAAAACCAAGGCGGGCAATTCCGATTGCAAAAGGGCCCCCACAGCGGGGGCTGCTTCTTGCTGACCCGCACGCACCAAGACGCGCAGGGCCGCCAATTGTAATTCCGGATCGGGCTCTTGCAAAAATGGCAGCAGGGGTTGCCAAGGCGTTTGGGCGTATTGGGCCTGCCCCAAGCTCTCCAATAAAACCAATTGCACAGGCCGTGGAGAAACAGGCAATAATTCCCAGAGATAGCCCTGCCCTTCGGGCACCCCACTCTGCAAAAGGGCGCGAATGAGCAAGACACGTGCCATGACATGTTTGCAGTCTTTGAGCGCCTGCAATAGATCACTTGCGTTGAGGCGTGCCAGCAGACGCACCACCTGTTTTTCGCGCTCAGGCAGGGCTTCTGCCCAGTTCAAAAGTGGCCCGATCAAACGACTGCCTTGAAGTGCCAGCCAGGTTTCGATTTGCTCATCGAGCAGGGGATCCATTAAGAGCCAGAGTCCCCAGAGCGGCTTGGCTGGCGCGGGCAAGGTTTGCAAACAGAGCAAAAACTGGCGGCGGTTTTCCACGGGCACACTTTCCCAAGAGGGCGGCTCCCAGGTGCCTTGGGCGGATTGCAATACCGTGCCCACCAATTGGCGCCAAAGTGCTTGCGTGCTGCGTGTGATAACCAATTGGAGCAATTCAGTTAAAATGCGCTCTCCCCGTTGGGAGAGGATTTCAAGTGCCCAGGCCTGGGCCTCTGATTCTTCCTGGGTGGCCAGGCGCCAGAGCGCTTCGCAGCCTGACTCCAGGCGCACCAGGCCCAGCGCGGCCCGCTCCTGCAAATCTTGGCTTGGGTGGGCCAAAAATCCCAAGAGCAGCGAAAAACTTTCTTCCCAGGGATCTATTTGCAAGAGCAATTCAAGCACTTCGCGGATAAACTCAGGGGCTTGGCTGCGCTCCAACTCTTTGAGCAAGAGCGGTCCAAGCAGATTGCCAAAACTGAGCAAATGCAAGGTCAGGCGTTTGCGCAAAGGCACTGTTTTGGCCTGTTTGAGCAAACGCAAAGCCACAGGCAAACTGCCTGTTTGGGCAAAACCCTCCAAAAAGAGCAGCATATTCTCCCATTCACGGGGTTCCAATTCCCGCAAACTCAGATGCAAAAAATGGGGCAGGGCCTGTTCTGCCAAACGGCTAAACAGAGGCAATAATTGCATAAACATTTCAGGGGGCGATTTGAGAAAGTCTTCAAGACGCTCCAAAGCGGTGGGTGTGCCGTAGCGAGCCAAAAGCTGAAAAGCCTGCTCTTGTTCGGATGCTGGCCGATCGGGGGCGGCCTGATCGAGCAACATTTGTTCGAGCAAATGTTTGACCTCAAGCGGGGCTGATTCGGGCAATTCCAGGCATTGCAGTTTGAGGCCCCAGCGCAAAACGGCCAAATACAAAGCCTTGGCCTGGGCGGGGGCCGTACTCAAAATCACCTGGATCAAATGCACCTGTTCGGGACGGCCAAAGCGATAAATCTGATTGAGGCCCAACAAGAGATGCTGCTCCAGGCGTTTGCGCATCTCTGGATCGGGCTCTTCTGCCAGCCAAGTGGCCAAGGCCTCTATCTCAGAAGACTTTAAGGCCTCGACGGCCCGACTCAGCAATTGGTTTAAATTATTCTGAATGGTCTCAGCGGTCTCCAGTAAAACAGGTTGCAATTCGCTGGGCGTCTGGGGCAGGCCGAGCAGATCCCGCAATTGATTCATCACGCGATAAGAGGCTGAATTGCTCAGGGTTTGCAAGACTTTGAGCACCACTGCCGATTGGGCATCACTCAACATATTCAGCAGGTGGTTTTCGACCTCTGCACTCCAGGGCTGGGCTCCCAAAGCCTCAACGGCACGTTTGCGCACAAAATAATGGGGGTGATTGAGGCTTTCCACCAACCAGGACTGCAGTTCTGGATCTGCCAGCGGTCCCAAGGCCTGAATAATATGGGCCACCAAATCCCAGTCCTGACTCTGCAAGAGTTTGAGTAAATTTTCCCGCGCAGCCCGCTGACCGGGTAATTGAAACAAGAGCGCTTTGAGAATCGGCGGCCGCAACTCCCAACTGAGGGGATCCTGCAAAAGCGTAAAAAACAGCTCGGGAATATCTCCGATCTGCTTTTGCCCCAGATCCACCAATAATTCCAGTGCTGCCAGCCGGAGTTCGGGCTCGCCCTGGTAGAGATACTGGCTGAGAACATCAATCGCTTGCTCTGCATCGGTCTGGACCAATTGCTGGAGCAGGCGAATCGCTTTGTCGTTGCTCCAGGCTCTTTCAAGTTCAGCTTTTAAGCCCTCAAACCGTGTCACAGGCGCACACTCCCGATCGCAATTTCTTGTTTTTGACTGTCGACATAAAGTGTGGCCCCTGAAAAGTCTTTTTCAAAGGTCCTGGCATAGCCCCCAATCCGAATGGTGACACCTGCGTAGATATGATCGGTGATCACGATTTTGCCTTTAAAGTCGGGGGGCTTGAGCTGTGCCTCTTGTTCTCCCAATTCGTAGACCTTGAGCAAAAGTTGTTCGCGCAGAGCCTCCAGGGTAGCCAATAAATCCCCACCGGTTTTGCGGACGCGGGCATAAATCAGGGCCTCACCGACTTTTTCCAGTTTTTGACGGTAATACTCCAAGCGCTTTTTCAAACGGTTTTGTTGCATTTGCAAAATGGGATCCACCCCGACCTCTAAAATGGTGCGGGTATTTGAGGCTGAACCGGCAATCCGGGCCTGAATGCGTTGCCCAGCTGTGACTGTGCCGCCTGCGATCTGGCCTTTGCCTGCCAAGAGTCCGACAACCACCTCTTGGCAGGAGCGCAAATGGCTGTGAATCACCATATCTGAGACCCGGATCGACTTAAACGCCAAAATCTGACAGTGTTCGACAAAGCGGCATTCGAGCATTTCTGAGGTCACAATTCGGCTGTGGCGGTTGCCCACCAGCCCCTGACGGGCGACCAAATTTCCTCCCGCTTTGATCCAGGCCGCTTCAACCGTGCCATCGACCCAAATGTCCCCTTGGGCTTCGAGGGAATAGCCCTGGAGAATATTGCCATTGACCAGCACTGTGCCGGGAAAACGGATATCTCCGGTGCCTGGGCCAATCTCTGGGATCTCAAAAACCGGCTCGACATGGATTGTATTTGAGCGCACACGGATGCGTCCGGCAATGCTGGCCTGGAGCAGAAGGGGGTCGTGGGGAGCGATTTCTGCGCCCCGACAGGGGCCAAAGGGCAGGTCCAAGCCTTTGCGTTGAGAGACTTGGCGTTTGAGGATATTCAAGCCAGGTTTGCCTGGTAAAGGGGGATAGCGGCGCATCAAAGGCCGCCCCACCTCGACGGTGGTCATGAGTTGCAAATTGTGAAAATCGACGCGCTGGTCTTCGCGCAAAAAGGGCGATCCGGGCTGCAAAGGCTCTGCCACCAAGGCTTCAAAACGGGCGTCTTCACCATCTTCGGGCAATTCCCCTTTGGCAATCAAAACGCGCATCGGCTCAGTGGCCTTTAGGAGTTGCTCCAAAACCTCGGGCAAGACCCCAAAACTGACTTTTTGCTCACGCAGCAGAAAAATCAGATCGTCGAGTACGGGCTTGCGGCCTCCGTAAGCGGGGATCAGACTCAGCCAGGCATTCATTTTGTCTTTGCTGATCTCCAGTGAAAGCACACAGTCGCGGGCTTCTGCAACGGCCTGCGAGAGGGAGCGCTCAGGGTGGCTACAGATCAACTCAAAAAAAACCTGCCAGGTCTCTTCTAAGAAATAATAATCCAGAAAATCGCAGGCTTCAAGTTCATCCCGCAGGGCAGAACCGCAGGGGACGTTTTCTCCCGGCTGCGGTTCCCAATGGGCCACCACCGTTTTGCCAAGACGCTCAAATGTCAGCGGCACAAGCGGTGGCCAGCCCTGGCTTAAGGCTGGGCCTCTGCGGGTGGTTCTGTCGGCGGCTCCAAGACTTCGTCTTTGGCCCCTTCTGACTCACCCAGCATTTTGGCCAAAAGTTCAAAATCGATCTGTTCCATATCGACATCGATCAGGAAGAGGCCCTCAGCTCCGCCCTCTTTGTAAGAACCGCCAGCCACAACGGATTTAAATGCACCCAGAGTGGGCAAGAGGGATTTGACTTCTTCGTCTTCGCCCATAAAGAGTTTGACCAAGCCGACGATTTTGCCCAGATCGACAAAGAACATGCCCGCATCTTCTTTGAGGGTATATTTCTCACGCAGGGCCGTGAAATAATTATTGTCGAGCAAGCTGGCATTGGCAGAGTAAGCATAGTCAATGGCCGCTTTGAGGGCTTCCATATTGCTGCCAAAGAACCAGAGGTTATTGACATGGGTATAACCGGCCTGAATGCCCATTTCTTTTTTGAGCCCTTCAGCGGTGGGAGTCAAATTGGACATATACAGCGGGGCTCCGCGATAGCGGGCCTGGGGGGCTTTGGGGAAAGTGATCGTTTGGGCCTGTTTCTTTTTTTTCTTGGCGCCTTCTTCGGGCTCCAAAGCCGCAAAGTCCAAGAGCAGTTTTTGGTTCAGGGTTTTCAAAAACTGTTCGTTGTTTTTAACCCCCAGATAGATCACTGCATGGGGAGGTTGGGTCACGGTCTTGAGGTTTTCGGGGTAAAACAAGCTCATGCCGACACGCCCATCGCTGTGGGCCAGGATGTCTTTGTCCATATCGAGGTGGGTCAAGGATTTAAAACCTTTAAATACCACTTCATCAATCATGGCTTTGGCTTCGGGCTGATCTCCCAAGAAGAGTTTTAAGCCCGAGGGAATCAGGTGAAAGCCCTGGGCTGCCGCGAAAAAGAGTGGGCGCTCGGGAGCTGCCCGTAAGACGGTGCTGAGGGGAGCCTTGGGATTGACAATGGCATTTTCAATTTCGCGCAGGTATTTTTTTTCGGGACTGTCGGCGCCATCTTTGTGAAAGGTGGTAAAAGATTTAAAGCGCAGGCCACGCGAATTGAGATCCAGGCCCAGTCCAAAGCTATTGTATAGCGCAAAGGATTTTTTGATCTCTTTGAGCGCAGCCTTGGATTCGGGATCTGACATGTCGGACATCTCGGGCACCATCGCCAAATAGGTATCCAAATTGCGGGGGTTCATATAAAACCAGACTTTTTCACTGCGCAGCGATTTGAGGGTGCTGGCAAATGTCGCTTCTTGCACAATTGTCTGATTGGACTGCGAGGTATCAATCGCCTCTTGAATCAGGGCTTGATTGCCAAAGAGCAGGGTGTTGCCGGAGAGGGCCATATAAATTTCGCTTTGGGTCTCACCTTTTTCGGCCACGCCATAGACCTGAATGCCTTTATAGCTGGACTCCAAGAGGGTGCGCTCTTTTTCTTTGTCTTTGCTGACGGCCGCTTTGAGTTTGTCGAGCACGGGCTGGAATTGAGCGGGCTTGCTCAGATCAACGGCGATCAGAGCGGGGAAGTCTTTTTTGCTGACACTTTTGGCATAAACGGCGGCAGAAATATGGCTGCCAAACAGCGGCAAAAGATCTTTTTCGGCGTCAATGCCCATTTCTTTGCCAAATGCTGGCAGGATTTCTTTGAGCAGACTCTCATACATGCTTGAAAAAGGTTTGCGTTTGAGGAAATAATCCCAATCTTGCTGATCGGTACTGACCGCAACAAAGGCATCTGCACCGGCGGGGGTGTGGCGCAGATTATCGTCCAGGTTGGCCCAGGCGGGGGTTAAGCAAAGTGTGGCAGCTGCCAGGGTACCCAAAAGGGATGAGGTCAGCAATTTGTATTTCATTCCAAAGCTCCTTATAACTTCTCATACAGACATCAGTATAGCCTGTTTGTGGGCCGAAGAGTACCACCCCAAAGCGGGGGGAATAGTCGGATTGAAATTAACCATACTATAATCTTATGTTAATCAAAAATTAATTTTATTTTGTGCTTTGCCCACAAGAAAAGTTAAGTTTAAGGCTATAAAAAATTAACGAAAGTTTAAATTCAAGTGCTTATTAATTATTGGGGAAGGACACCCGCTTATGATTTTCTCCCGTTCATGTTTGGCTTTTGCCCTTTTGACCACCACCTTTTTAACTGCCTGTGGCTCTGTTTCTAGCCCCGTGGCTACCCAAACCAGTCTGAAAACAGCCTTAACCGTTGAAAGCGCCCTTCGACAGGGTTCAGGGAGCAAGGAAACAGTGGCTCGCAGTGCTGCAACCACAACAGCAAAACAAACATCCGCCAAACAGGCCGCCGCCAAGCAGACGATCGAACTCAAACCTGTTTCCAAAGAAACCGTTCAAGCCCAGGCCCAGCTCAGACAAGCTGCCAAAACAGCTCCCAAACAAGAGAGCAGCACCGAAGCCAGTCCTTATAGCCCCGACGAAGTAGCCGCCTTAAAAGAACTCGAAGCCTCTCTGGCCGACGAATTCCAAGCTGAAGATCAAATGCAGGCCAGTACCCAGGATTTTGGCCTGAAATCTGCCCAACAGGGCAAAGATATCGACATTGAAATGTTTCTCTACAATCCCAAATACAGCAAAAGCGCCAAGTTTTGGGGCATCAAAAACGCCAATGACCTGCTTATGGCTGGCCGCTCTCCGATGCGTCGCTGGCTGCTCAAACGCAAACTCGAAGGGCTCTGGGCCCCCGGTGGTTTTGAACAGCAAATCCTGTTCTGGGTTGAACAGGCCGACTTGCTCCGGATCACGGGTGTTAGCCGCGACGATGCCTGGCTCTTGGTCGCCAACGGCATTACCAGTGTGCCCGACCTGGCCCGCCGCAATATCGTGGAACTCGCTGCTATGAAGCTCTCGATCAGCATTCTGGCATTGCAATACGGCATGGATGTGCCCAGTCTTGATGACCTCAAGGCCTGGACCGAAGAAGCCAAAACCCTGCAGCCCGTCATTTATTAAGCAGAAAATAGAGAGAGAATAAAACATGTCGATGCGTGTGGAAACAGCTCCTTCAGTTACCGTTCTGCGTACCCTGCAGCAACCTCAATTGGCGAGTGCTGCAAGTTCAGGCAAAGCGGCAACAGCCACTTTGCCTGTGGTTTCTGCCCTGGGGACCGATCAGCTGAAACTCTCTACCCCCCGCCCCGTTGGCACCCAGCCGATTAAATTGGTTGAATCAGAGACACAGGCCCTGAAACTGGGTGTGGCTCAGTCTCCCACTTCGGTCGCCAATGTCGGTGCCACGGTGCCAGTTCAGCCCCTCTCTCTGATTCAGCCTCCCAGCGAATTGCAGCCCAAACCCTCTCTTTCTCAGACGGGTTTAAAAACCCCCGAAGACTATCAGACCGTGTTTAAATGGGTCGAAAAAGTCACAGGCAAGCCCATTGCCTATCAAACCCCGGCTGCCCAAAAAGCATATATCGAGGCGATTCAAGGCAAACCCCAAGAAGCCTACGATCCCCAGGGGTTTCTGGCGGGCATCGGTGTCAAAGGCGCTGTGACCTATGGCCGTGATGACAAAGGGGTACACAAACTGGTCACCACCATTGATTACACACCCAACAGCACCAACGTTTCCAAACCTCTGCAAATCTTCCAGAAAGCCGCTTTCTGGTTCTTTAAACACTTTCCCAAGGCCTTTGGTTGGGTCGCCAACAAAGTTGATGACCTCTATTTTGTCAAAAAAGACATGAAGGCCCAGACCTGGATCAAAACCCCGGTTCCCCAGCCTCCAATTGCCTTGCAAGATCCTTTGATTCCCAAAGAATTGCTCAAACAGGTCTATGCCGGTACCCAAAGTGCCCAGGCCCTGGATGCCGGTTGGAAAGTGACCCCAGCCAGTATCTTTGACAAACACTTCTTAAACGCCCCCCAGGGAGACCTTTCGGGTCTGTTTGAAGACGATTTCCACATGGGTGTGCCCGATCACGACCATGGCGAAGGCGAACAACATTATGGTTCTTATGCCATTGCCAAACAACTCGGTTTTAGCGATGAACAGGCCCGCCGAATTGGCACCGCCAATTTTGACATGGACCTCAACAATACCGCTTATGGCAATTCCGATGCCTTCCCCGACGGCATTCCCAGCAAACACTTTGACCTCAACAAAGACAAACCCGGCCAACAAGATACCCGTTTTATTTGGGCCCAGCGCCACCTTGATGCCGCTGTGGAATTGGCCAAACGCGGTCATTTTGATCAGGCTGAAAAAGAGTTGGGTTATGGCTTACACGGTGTTCAAGACGCTTTTGCCCATGGTCATATCAATATTTCTTCCCATGCAGTTACCGGAGAAATCCCCGATGCGGTAAAATACAATCCCGTGGCGGCTTATGAAGCCACCTTGGCGACGATTGGCTATTTACATGCCTATATCACCCGCGTAATGGCTTAATGACACAAACCGATTGTAAATGAAACGTGTAGCCGCTGATCTCTTCTCTGTGATTGTGATGGGCATTGGTATTATTGCCCTGTCCTTGGCCTGTCTGCTTTTCTGGTTCTTGGGTCAGTCCAATGCCTCAAAGCCCCAGGTCTTGTTGCAGCGCTTAAAAAGCCTGCACCACCTTGAGGTTTTACAGGCCCAATTGGTGGGTACCCAGGTCTTTCGCGAAGGCAGCCGCATTCCCTTTGGCCACCACGAAGTCGTGGTCTTGGCGCGGGGCCGGGCCGTCTATGGTGTCGACCTCTCCCAGGCCTCCATGAGCCTTTCTGGCCGGCAAATGCGTTTGGAATTGCCCCGCATTGAAGTCTTACACGTGATTCTCAACCCCGACACGATTGACTTTGCTGCCCCCCGCAAGGCCTGGTTGTCTTCGCAAGAGGAGTTCGAAATTTTTCGCCAGCGGGCGGCTTCTCAGATGCAAACCGATCTCAATCAACAGGCCCGCTCTGCTGAGTTGATGGCAGAGGCTGAAAAACAGGCCCAGATGTGGTTGCGCTCTTGGTTGAACACCTTGGGCCAAAGAGATGCCCAGATTGTGTTCAAATACAGCCAGCAAAAGGCCGATGCCAACGCGGCTGAAACACCCGCGATTGAAGTGCCGGTCGAAACGCCCTAATCCAGGCCTCAGCCTTTTTTGAGACCCCGGCCATTGCCCAGCCCTGTGCGTTGGAGCAAGAGGGGTTTGAGAAATTGGCGAATGTCAGCCGTGACTTCGGCACTTTCAGTCAGACATTCAAACCAGGCTTGTAAAAGGGCCTGTACTTCGGGTGGGTGTTGCTCGGGTGCCGTATAGAGTTGGTTGAGTACCATCATGCAGACATTGAGGGCATAGAGCGCCCGCTCCAAATGCAATTCGCCAAAGATAAACCAGGTGGCTTGGGTCTGGTAAAACGCCAGCACCTCCCAGGCATTGGGCTGTGTGCCTTCGCTCTCTTTGTTGAGATGTTCGTGTAATTCCAATTGCTGGTTCATCAGGGCCAAAAAAGCGGCTTGGGTTTCTGCTTCGACAGGGGTGTGTTCCAGCAACAGATAACCCGCAAAGACATAGCGCAAGACACGCCAATTGGGCTGGGTTGCCAATTGGCTTTCGACAAAAGGAAAATGCTGCTCAGGGTGCCAAATACACAGGTATTGAGAGATCAGCAGGGCAATTTCTTGGATCTGGGGATGGGCGCGTTGTAAATCTTGCATGGCCTGGAGGTATTTGCTGGATTTGCGACCATGTTCAACCACCTGTTGGAAGGCGCGGAAGGTGCGCAATTCTTGGGGTGAGAGCGGTGCCAAAGCCTGTTCTTCGGGCAGCGCCGCTTGCCAATCAAAGATTTGCGGAAGGGGCAAACCATCGTCTAATTTTTGCAATTCTTCAGCAAAAGCGGGCAATTCAAAGCCTGTAAACAAAAGCCGGATCATTTGCTCAGGCACCATCGGTGCCCCTCCCCACTCGGGCAGTTCGTCATCGGGGTCTTGGGTTGGCGGTAAACCACCTCCCTGCAAGGCATAGGCCTTGGAGAGCTGATCGTAGAGATCGGTCATGACTGTGTTTTCCTCAATTTTGGGAAGTATCTCATCTGGCGCTGCAGCTTGCAGATAAACACAGTTTAACTGACAACCCCCCTAAAGTACTACGCCAAAGCGTTTGAGCAAGAGTGCCATTGCACTGTACAATCCCACGGTCAACAAACAACTCAGACCCAAAGCCCAGCCGAAAGAAAGCCCCTTGCGCAACAGCCAAGGCAAAAGCAGAAACATCGGCAGAGAGGGCAAAACAAACCAAAAAGTACCCAAAGAATGGCTGGCCAACAATTCAGGATCGTGGCTGTCGCGCCAAAGCCAGAGCATTCCCAAGATCGAAAGCAGGGGCAGCGAGGCGATCAAACCACCCAGTGTCGGAAATTTTTTAGACACTTCGCTGATCACCACAATCATGGCTGCAGAGAGTAAGAGTTTAATCAAATAAAGCATCGATCTCCCCTGTTTTTTGAGCATGAAACAGACTGTAAAGCACAGGCAAGACAAAAAGGGTGAGCAGAGTCGAGGAGAGAATGCCCCCAATCACGACGGTGGCGAGCGGGCGCTGGACTTCCGAGCCTGTGCCTGTGGCAATCGCCATGGGCACAAAGCCCAAAGAGGCCACCAGAGCGGTCATCAAGACCGGACGCAAGCGGGTTAAAGCCCCTTCGAGAATGGCTGTTCTGAGTAATTGGCCCTCTTCACGCAGCTTGGTAATAAACGAGATCATCACCAGACCGTTGAGCACAGCAACTCCTGAGAGGGCAATAAAACCCACTGCAGCTGTGATTGAGAGCGGAATTCCGCGCAGCCAAAGCAGCAAAATGCCACCTGTCAGCGCCAAAGGCACCCCACTGAAGACCACAATGACGTCTTTGAAGCTCTTAAGGGTGGTGTAGAGCAGGCCCAGAATCAAAAGCAAGGCCAGGGGAATCACCCATTGCAGGCGTTGGCTGGCGGAAATCAATTGCTGAAACTGGCCACCCCATTCGATCCAATTGCCGCTGGGAAGCTTTATCTCGCTCTCCACCGCCTGCTGGGCCTGATTGACAAACGACATCAAATCCCGACCGCGCACATTGGCGGTGACGACCACCCTGCGCTTGCCATTTTCTCGGCTGATCTGGTTGGGGCCCATCAGGGTTTCAAAGCGGGCCAAGGTCGAAAGTGGTACATATTGGCCCTTGCGTCCTGGCAAAGGAATTGGCAGATCTTTGAGTATCGCTGAGTCCACCCGTAAAGGTTCTGGCAAACGCACGACCAGTTCAAAGCGGCGGTCGCCCTCAAAGACATAACCAGCTCCTTTGCCGCCTGTGGCAATTTCGAGTACGTCTTGCACATCGGCAATATCCAGCCCGTAGCGGGCAATGGCCCCCCTGTCGATTTGCAGGGTCATGACGGGCAGTCCGGTCACTTGTTCTACTTTGACATCGGCTGCCCCTGGGATTTTTTCGAGAATTTCAGCTACTTTTTGGCCCTGTTCCAGCAGCAGATCGAGGTCATCGCCAAAGATTTTGACCCCCAGATCGCTGCGCACGCCCGCAATCAGTTCATTAAAGCGCATTTCAATCGGTTGTGTGAACTCGTAATTATTGCCCAAGACTTCATGGGCTTTGGCTTCGAGTTGTTTAACCAAATCTGCTTTGCTCAACTGCGGGTTGGGCCATTCGGAGCGGGGCTTGATCATCACAATGGTATCCGCCACACTCGGCGGCATCGGATCGGTGGCAATTTCCGCTGTGCCAATTTTGGCAAAGACCGTTTTGACTTCGGGCAGCTCTTTGAGTTTGTCTTCGAGTGCATCCTGCATTTGTACTGCCTGGGTCAAACTGGTGCCGGGAATACGCAGGGCGTGCATGGCCACATCGCCTTCGTCCAGGCTGGGAATAAACTCGGCCCCCATGCGGCTGGCAATTAACCCACTGAGCAGAATCAAGACCCCGGCTGCGGTTAAGATCGGCAGGCGGTAATTGAGTGCGGTTTTTAAAGCCGGCAAATACAGGCGTTTCACACCCGCCACCAGCCAATTCTCCTTTTCGGAAACCCGCCCTGTGACCAGCAGGGCCACGGCGGCAGGCACCACCGTCATGCTCAACAACATGGCGGCGGCCAGGGCCATGATCACGGTCAGGGCCATCGGTCTGAACATTTTGCCTTCGACCCCCATCAGGGTCAGAATCGGCAAATAGACGATCATGATGATCAGCTCGCCAAAGAGCAGGGCCTGCCGGGCCTCTTTGGCTGCTGCAAAGACCACTTCGCGGCGCTCTGAACCTGTTAAGACCCGGCCCAAACGGTGCTGGGCCTGGGCCATTTGGCGCAGGCAGTTTTCGACAATCACAACCGAGCCATCGACAATAATGCCAAAGTCGAGAGCGCCGAGACTCATCAGATTGGCACTGAGTTTACTTGCCACCATGCCGCTCAGGGTCAGGCACATCGCCAGGGGAATCACCAAGGCGGTAATCAAAGCCGCGCGAAAATTGCCCAAAAACAGAAAGAGAACCACGATCACGAGCAGCGTCCCTTCGAGCAGATTCTCTTTGACGGTTTCGATGGTGGCATCGACCAAGAGGGTACGATCATAAACCGCTGTGGCTTTGACGCCTGCGGGTAGGTTGCGATTGACCGCTTGGAGGCGTTCGGAGACCTGATGCGAAACCGTGCGGCTGTTTTCGCCAATCAGCATAAAAACCGTTCCCAGTACCACCTCATGCCCGTCTTTGGTGGCGGCCCCGGTCCGCAATTCTGTGCCCTCGCGAATGCTTGCTACATCCGACATGAGCACGCTGACACCGGCTTGGGTTGCCAAGCGAATCGCGCCAATTTCAGCTGCGGTCTTCACTTGGCCAGGGGCGCGGATCAGGTATTGCTCGCCATTGCGCTCAATATACCCAGCTCCGGCATTGCGGTTATTGCGTTCGAGTGCTGACAGCAGATCGCGAAAGCTTAAGCCGTAGCCCATCATTTTGGCCGGGTCAGGCAAAATATGAAACTGGCGCAAATAGCCGCCGATGGTGTTGACGTCTGTGACTCCTGGGACGCGGCGAAGCTGGGGTTTGATCACCCAATCCTGTAAGGTACGCAAATCTGACGGGGTATACGGCTTACCTTCGGGGCTGAGTGCCTGGGGGTCGGCATCCACCGTCCAGAGAAAGATTTCACCCAGACCTGAGGCAATCGGCCCCAAGCTGGGTACCAATTCGGGCGGTAATTGCCCCGAAGCCTGCATCAGACGCTCGCTGATCAATTGGCGGGCAAAATAGATCGCGATCTCGTCTTTAAAAATCACAGTCACCTGAGAGAGCCCATAACGGGAGATCGAACGGGTGGTTTCGAGCCCCGGCAAACCGGCCATCAAGGTTTCGATTGGGAAGGTCACGCGCTGTTCGACTTCGAGCGGCGAATAACCCGGCGCTTCTGTATTGATCTGCACCTGCACATTGGTAATATCTGGCACGGCATCAATCGGCAAAAATTGGTAAGAGACCACGCCCAGCACCAAAATCACGACCGAAACCAACATCATGGCCCAGCGCTGGCGCAAGGCAAATTTTAAAAGCGCCTCAAACATGATTGCCCCCTAATGATCGTGGCTGGCGGCACTTTTGCCGAGCTCAGCCTTGAGCACAAAACTGTTTAAGGCGGCATACGGCTGCCCAGGGCTCAAACCAGATTTAACCTCGACCCAGGTCTCGTCTTCTTCTCCCAATTCAAGCGGGCGAACCTCAAAGGTCTCTCCAAATTGGGCAAAGACCACCTGCCAGTCGCGAAAGCTCTGAATCGCAGATTTGGCCACAGCGACAGGCACCCGCCGAGCGTCGGTGAGGACTTCCACCGAGACAAACATGCCCGGTCGCCAAAATCCGTCGGGATTGGCGATATGGGCATGGGCCTCTGCTCGGCGGGTCTCGGTGTCGACGACCGGGCTGTTGTGAGAAATCACGCCGAAGGCCTCACGTTTGCGGTTTTGCGAGATGACGCGCACGCGCTGCCCCAGCCCGACTTGCTCCAATTGGGTATCGGGCACCAGCATTTCAGCCCAGACAATCGAGAGATCTGCAATCACAAAGACCTCCGAATCCACTCCCACTGACTCGCCCATCGAGAGATGTTTTTGTGTGACCACACCGCTGATGGGGGAGCGCAGTTCATAGCGGGCGCTGCCCTCTTTGCCCGGCCCGACCTGCAGAATTTTGAGCTTTTGCTCAAGGGCAGCTTGTTCAGATTCTACTGCCTGCAGGCTCTGGCGCTGCAAGACCCCTGCGCTCTCGCGCTGCAGAACGGCTTCTTCGACCACTCCCCGGTAATGGGAGAGAGCATTTTCGAATTCGGTGCGCGCGGTTTGGGTGTCTTCTTGAGAGGCCAATTTTGCCTGGGAGAGTTCGCGCTCGCGTAACATTTTTTGGCGGGCCAAACGCAAATCGGCAAAGGCCGTGAGAATCAAGCTCTTTGCCTCTCCCAAAGGGGCTTTGAGCAGTTGATTGTGGATTGCTTCGGGGTCTTGGCCCTGACGCAGAAGTTTGAGTAAACTGAGCAGGGCTTGGCGCTGGTTTTCTTCGCGCTGCCATAAAAAGCGCTCACGGCTGCTTTTTTGCTGCAATAAGACCCGTTGCAGGCGCAAATCAGACAATTCGCGGCTGTGAATTACAGCCAAGACTTCTCCCTTGGCCACCTTTTCGCCGACATGTTTGAGCACCTCGATCGCCCGACCCGCCAAAGGGGGCACAATATGCACGTATTTGTCTTGATCCAGGGCTATTTGGCCGGGGAAGACCAGCTTTTTGCTCAAGACCTGTGGCCCCGCTTTGAGAATTTGAATTTCAGAGCGTTGGCGCATTTCGTCGGGCACCTGTAAGCGCCCCTCTTCCTGGCTGTAGGCCCAGCGATAGGTTTTGCCTTGGAATTGCCCCTCAAAGACGGCTTCAAAGGAATGGGGCTCGTAGATCTCCTGTTGTCCACGCAAATAGTCGCGCTCGGGCTTGAAGCTGATGGCGTCAGTTTTACCCAGGCGTTTGACCTGGGCCTTGAGCGAAAAGCCTTGAAATGGCAGGGATGTGCCTTGGCGCAGAAGATAGACCCGAAATTCAGGCGGCACATCACTTTCGTAGATTTTGACCTCCAATTGCAGGTCTTTGTCGCTGAGCAGCCGACCGCCATGGGGGCCTTTTAAGGTTTTTCGGCTTCTTCGTGGCCCTCTTCAGCATGTCCTGCCTCTTCGTGGCCATGAGAACCTGTGCCTTGGGCAGGGGTTTTAAAGTTAACCACCGCAAAACCTGCCAAGAGGCCCATCACCAAAATCAGCAGGGAGAGAGAGAGATTTTTTTTGAACATAGAATGGCCTTTCTAAATAGACACAAAATCCAGCGCAGCGCGCAGATGGCGTTAGAAAGGCGGCTTCAAATCAGCAGATAGGTGGTGGCGAGAATCTGCTCTCGCTGCTTGGGGGGCGGATGAGGCTGCGCTAAAATGGGTGCTTGGGTCTGTTGCAGAACCCCTGCGGGCTCGGGCATCGCCAAGACCCCGAAGGCCCCTTCTGCCAAAAGTCGGGCCAAACGCAGCCCCAAAGCGTCTTGGGCGGCACTGGCATTTTGACTCAGATAGCTCTCGGGATGCACAAAAGAGAGATGCAGATCGTTGCATTCTCCCTCGTGTTCGCAGTGATGGGAGTTTTGTTCTGGCTGTGATGATTCATGTTGATGGCCTGAATCTGAGGCCCCATGTTCATGGGCCGCAGGCGTTTCAATGTTCACCTGTCCATTGGCCTGCACACAGAGAATTAACTCCGAAACCCCTTCGTGGTGGGCCACAAAAAAGTGGGTGAGCAAACTGACAAGCAGAATCCAGCCAAAGAATAAACGGTGACGATGTAAACAGTGCATGGAGGAATCTTAACATGCTCAGATTTAAGCGTAAAATCAATTGTGATAGCATGGAACTGTGAATTCTAATTCAAACGGGCCCACATGTTAATTACCGAAATCCTGATTATTCTGGCGCTGATTCT